>CABUBS010000210.1 GCA_902489855.1 uncultured Collinsella sp. | reverse complement strand
TCAGTTGCGGTGAACGATCGCGGTACCCGTGCCGATACCGAGGTTGAACAGGCCCGAGAAGATCGACATGGCGACGGCCGACGAATCTGCCGGCGTGTGCTTGATGAGCTCGGCCTGAAACGCCACGTTAAAGGCCGTGGCGCAGCAACCCCACAGTGCGCAGACGGCAAGCACTGTCACGAGCGACGATGCGGCCGGCCCCATGAGCAGCAGGGCCACCGGCACGCCGGAGAGCGTGATAGCCAAGAACGGGAAGCGATGCCCATCGAACAGGCGGCCAAACAGCCAGCTTCCGAGCAAACCAGAGCAGCCAAACGCCGTCAGCGTCATGGTAATGGCGCCCGCATCGACGTGCGCGACCTGCGCCAGGAAGGGCTCGATATAGCTGTAGCTTGCGTAATAGCCGGTCGCCATGAAGACCGTGACTGCGTAGAGCGCGATGAGGAGCGGGTTCTTGAGCAGCTCGGGCAGCTGTTTGACAGTAAAGCGCTCACCCGCCGGCATGGCCGGGAACACCGCTGCCTGGTAGACGACCGCGATGGCTGAGAGGCCCCCGACCACGGCAAACGTCATGCGCCAGCCCACGGCCAAGCCAATGGCGCGACCGAGCGGCAGGCCAAAGATCTGCGCGATGGACGAGCCCGTAGCGATCATGCTGATGGCGAGCGCGCCGTGGCGAGTGTCGACCAGGCGCGAGGCCATAATCGAGGCGACTGACCAGAACACGGCATGTGCGCAAGCGACCACCAGGCGCGCGCAGACCAGGATGGGATAGGTCGGCGCCACAGCGGACAGGAACTGACCGAGCGAGAACACAGCCAGCACGCCCAGCAGCATCCGCTTGAACTCAAAGCGCGAGGCGAACACCATGAGCGGCAGCGACAGCAGCATGACGCCCCAGGCATAGACCGAGATCATGATGCCCGCCTGGGCCTCGGTGAGCGAGAACGACGCGGCGATATCAGTCAAAAGGCCAATGGGCATAAACTCCGACGTGTTGAACACGAACGCACAGCAGGTGAGCCCGACGAGTGGGAGCCACTGCTTGAGCGTGATGCCGTCTTGCCTTGTCTGAGTCATATATAACGTCTCCAATCGTTTTGAGCGGAGGCGATTATATAGCAACGGCCCCGCATCCGTCAGTACAGATGCGGGGCCGAAAACAATTCGATACACAGAGGTTGCGCCGTCAATTCATAACTAAGCCAACCCCAGCAATATGCCCGCCGAATGCACGACAAACGCCACGATCCAGGCAACGGCGACCTGAAACGCGAATACGGCCACGGCATAGCGCGCGCCCAACTCGCTCTTGACAGCGCCGATAGCGGCCACGCAAGGCGGGTACAGCAGCGTAAAGACCAAGAACACGTAGGCGGTAAACGGCGAAAACATGGTTGACAATGCCGCGGGCGAGGTTGCACCCAAAAGCACCGTGAGTGTCGAGATGACACTCTCCTTGGCGATAAGTCCGGTGACGAGCGCCGTCGAGGCGCGCCAGTCGCCAAAGCCGAGCGGGGCCAACACCGGCGCGATGATGCTACCCAGACCGGCAAGCAGGCTTTGCGACTGGTCGGCGACCACATTAAAGCGGATATCGAACGTCTGCAGGAACCAGATGACCACCGTAGCGGCAAAGATAATGGTAAAGGCCTTGGTGATGAAGTCCTTGGCCTTATCCCATGCCAGCATCACCGTCGTCTTGACGCTCGGCAGGCGGTAATTGGGAAGCTCCATGATAAACGGCACCGGGTCGCCCTTAAATGCCGTGCGGTTGAGCACCAAAGCCGCGATACAGCCGACCACGATACCGATCAGATAGAGCGAGACCATGGCGGGAACCGTCGCCTGCGGGAAAAACGCCCCGCACAGCAAGCCGTAAACCGGCAACTTGGCTGAGCAGCTCATAAACGGCGTGAGCATGACCGTCATCTTGCGGTCGCGCTCGGATGGGAGCGTACGGGTCGACATGATAGCCGGCACGGTGCAGCCAAAACCGACGAGCATGGGCACAAAGCTGCGGCCCGACAGGCCAAAGCGACGCAACACCTTATCCATGACAAAGGCCACGCGCGCCATGTATCCGGAGTCTTCCAGAATGGAGAGGAACAAAAAGAGCACGACGATAATCGGCAGGAAGGTCAGCACGCTGCCCACACCCGTAAGCACGCCGTCGACAGCCAGCGAGCGCACTACGTCGTTGGTGCCGAACGCCTTGAGGCCCGCATCGGCCGAGGCGATGATGGCAGCGATGCCGTCCTCCATGAGTCCCTGCAACGCCGCGCCGATCACGCCAAACGTCAGCCAAAAGACGAGGCCCATGATCACCAGAAACGCCGGAATGGCTGTGTAACGACCTGTCAGGATGCGGTCAATCTTGACGGAGCGCACGTGCTCGCGGCTTTCGTGCGGCTTGACGACGCAACGCCCGCACACGTCGCCGATAAAGCTAAAACGCATATCGGCCAACGCAGATAGGCGGTCGGTGCCGGCCTCGCCCTCCATCTGGGTAATGATGTGCTCGATAGCGTCGAGCTCATTGCGATCCAGGCGAAGCGCCTCGGTTACCAGCTCATCGCCCTCGACCAGCTTGGTCGCCGCAAAGCGCACCGGGATGTGCGCCGTCACGGCATGGTCCTCGATCAGGTTGGCAATGCCGTGGATGCAGCGATGCAGCGCACCGCCGTCCGGACCGTCGGGCACGCAAAAGTCCAGGCGACCAGGGCGCTCGCGGAACCGCGCCACGTGCAGGGCGTGGTCCACCAACTCGCCGATACCCTCGTTGCGGGCAGCGCTAATGGGAACAACGGGCACGCCCAACAGGCTCTCGAGCAGGTTGACGTCCACGGCGCCGCCGTTGGCGGTCACCTCGTCCATCATGTTGAGCGCGATGACCATGGGGCGGTCGAGCTCCATAAGCTGTAGCGTCAGGTACAGGTTGCGTTCGATATTGGTGGCGTCGATGATGTCGATGATGGCGTCGGGGTTTTCGTCAAGGATGAATTGACGGCTCACGATCTCTTCGCCCGTGTACGGCGACAGACACTATGACCCAATCCGAGGGCACTAAAAAGATAGGAGCCCCCGCTCGT
>CABUBS010000209.1 GCA_902489855.1 uncultured Collinsella sp. | reverse complement strand
CTCGAGAACCTTGTCCGTTACCAAAACGAGGAGGTGGCGATCGTCGCCGCCGAGACCGAGGAGGCTGCCGACAAGGCGCTCAAGCTCATCAAGGTGGACTATGAGGTGCTCGAGCCGCTGCTCGACTTTACCAAGGCGCTCGATAATGACATCGTGGTCCACCCCGAGGGCGACGTGACCTTTATGTTCCCGCAGGGCGGCGACGTCCCGCGCAACTTGGTATGCAGCGGTGCCAGCGACTTTGGCGACTTGGACGAGGCCTTCGCCCAGAGCGACATTGTCTTTACCCGCACCTACACCAGCCAGGCCACGCAGACCGCGCCCATGGAAACCTTCCGCGCCTTCGCGACGACCGACGCGTTTGGGCGCATCTCGGTGACCACCTCCACGCAGGTGCCCTTCCACGTGCGCCGCATGGTCGCGCAGTCGCTCGACATCCCGCAGTCGCAGGTGCAGGTCATTAAGCCGCGCATCGGCGGCGGTTTTGGCTCCAAGCAGACGGGCTGCTGCGAGATCTTTGTTGCGTTTGTGACCCAGCAGACTGGCCGTCCGAGCTATTGCTGCTACACCCGCGAGGAGACCATCACCGCGGGCAACTCGCGTCACCAGATGCAGATGACCGTTAAGCTGGGCGCCATGAACGACGGCACCATCACGGCCATCGACCTGCACACGCTGTCCAACGCCGGCGCCTATGGCGAGCATGCCACCACGACGATCGGCCTCTCGGGCCACAAGAGCCTGCCCATCTACAACCACGTGAAGGCGAGCCGCTTTAGCTGGGACGCCGTCTACACCAATACCAACCGCGGCGGCGCGTATCGCGGTTACGGTGCCACCCAGGGCCAGTTTGCTGTGGAGAGCGCTGTCAACGAGCTCGCCGACATGCTGCACATGGACCCCGCCGACCTGCGCCTTAAGAACATCGTGCGCGAGGGCGAGATCATGCCGCAGTACTACAACGAGAAGCTCAACGCCTGCGCGCTCGACCGCTGCCTGCTGCGCGCGATGGACATGATCGGCTGGCGCGACAAGCCGCTGGCCGTGGACCTGGGCGACCGCGTGCGCGCCCTGGGCTGCGCGCTTACCATGCAGGGCTCGGGCATCTCCAACGTGGATATCGCCGGCATCGACATGCGCCTTGAAGAGGACGGCTTCATTACCATTGGCACCGGCGCCACCGATAACGGCATGGGCGTCGACACGATCCTGGCGCAGATTGCCGCCGAGGAGCTGGGCGTGGAGAGTTCAATGATTGTGGTACGCGGCGTGGACACCGACGTGTCGCCGTTCGATGCCGGCTCGTACGCGAGCTCGGGTACGTACGTGACGGGCCTTGCCGCCAAGAACGCCGCGACCGAGCTGCGTGAGAAGGTCTGCGCCAAGGCCGCCCAGATGTGGGACGTGGACGCCGCCGACGTGGTCTTTGATGGCCAGTACGTGCGTCTGTCCGACGAGCGTGCCGCGCGCGAGCAGAACCGCTACCTCACGCTGCGCGACTTTGCCAACCTGTGCGTCAAGAACATCGCGGGCGGCGACGCGCTCACCTCGCATGCCTCTGCCTGCCTGCCCGTTTCGCCTCCGCCGTTTATGGCCGGCATTGCCGAGGTCGAGGTCGACAAGGCTACCGGCAAGGTGACTGTGGTGGACTATGCGGCGGCCGTTGACTGCGGCACTGTGATCAACGAGGCGCTCGCGCGCGTCCAGGCCGAGGGCGGCATTGCCCAGGGCATTGGCCATGCGCTCTACGAGATTGTCGAGCACGATGACCGCGGTCGCCTGCGTACCGGTAACTTTATGAGCTACAAGCTGCCCACACGCCTGGATATCGGCAGCATTCGCGTGGCCTTTGAGCCGAGCTACGAGCCGACGGGCCCGTTTGGCGCCAAGTCGATCGGCGAGGTCGTCATCAACACGCCGCTCGCCGCCGTTGCCTCGGCCGTGGCACACGCTACCGGACATCAGGTTCGCTCACTGCCCATCACGCCCGAGAAGGCCCTGCTGGGGGAGTAGCGGGTCAGCGAACAAGTCGTACAAGTCGTAATTGGCGGGGCGGGGCAACTCGCCCCGCCTTTTGCACTCGTGGTGAGGTCGTGAGCCTGTAAAAGGTGTGCGTGCGCTTGCCGTTCGTATCTGCTATCATTCCTAGTCTGTGCGCTCATGCGGGCGTGGCGGAATTGGTAGACGCGCCAGATTTAGGTTCTGGTGGGATTCCCGTGAAGGTTCGAGTCCTTTCGCCCGCACCAACGCATCTGCGTCGGCTTCGGCCGTCGCGACACTTTGTTGCATAAAGGTACCAGCACCTCAGATAAGCTGGGCAGTATGAGGAGGAACGTGTTGAACATCACCGCTTCTGACGTCAAGGACGCCAAGCTCACCGCTACGGTCACCATCCCGGCCGCCGACGTCGACGCCGCGATCAAGAAGGCCTACAAGGACACCGCCAAGAAGTACCGCTTCCCGGGCTTCCGTGCCGGTAAGGCTCCCCGTCCGGTCATCGACTCCGCACTTGGCGCCGAGGCTACCCTCGCTCAGGCCACCAACGACCTGATCGCAGCCAACGAGCCCGCCGTCCTCAACGAGCTGGACATCGTCCCTACCAAGAGCGGTGACTACAAGGAGCTCGACCTCGCCAAGGATCACGAGGACTACACCTACACCGTCGAGTTCTCCCTGCGTCCCGCCGCTGAGCTCTCCTCCTTCGACGCCGTCGAGATCGAGATGCCCCCTGCGGAGGTCACCGAGTCCGAGATCAACAACCAGGTCGAGATGCTCCTCAACTACCGCGCCACCTTCGAGGACGTCGAGGGTCGCGCCGTCGAGGCCGAGGACTACGTCACCGTCGACCTCAAGGCCGTCGAGAACGCCGACAACTTTGCCGCCGAGGGCCGCATGCTCATTGCCGGCAGCGACAGCAACCCCAAGGAGTTCAACGAGGCTCTGATCGGCGCTAACGTTGACGACGTCAAGACCGTCACCTGGACCGACGAGGTCGAGGAGGGCGAGGAGGCCGAGACCCACACCGTCGAGGTCACCGTCAAGGGCATCAAGGTCCGCAACACCCCCGAGCTCACTGCTCGTAGTCGGCGTCCATCTCGTCGAGCT
>CABUBS010000208.1 GCA_902489855.1 uncultured Collinsella sp. | reverse complement strand
ACCCTTACCATCGACCAGCGAACGATCCCCAAGCGCTAAGCCCTCGTTGAGGGCGGCGCTATCGGCGCGCGTGGTCGTTCGATCGATGCGGTAGAATGACGCAGAATCTTGGTCTTGAATGGCTGTGATCGTGTTGGTTGCGGTGGTCACATAGGTACAGTTGGCATCTTCGGAATAGCCTGCGTACAGTTGGTTCCACATCACATGGGCGTTGATAAACAACTCAATTGCGGTGATTGTCAGGATTGGTAATACGACGGCGGGTCGATAGACATGACGAAATTTGGGCTGGCCCTCGAACACCTGCAACGAATAGCCTGCGGCCCACATCGTAAAGAAGCCCAGCAAAAAGGCTGTGCGCGAATAGAACCCGTTGGGAACGCGCATGCCGCACCAGATGTACTCGAGCGGGCTCAAAACGGAGCTAGCGATCAGGACGGCTGTGACGACGAACGTTGCGATGCGTATCTTGGCCGAAACCTTGCGGTTAAACAGTAGGCTTATTGCAAGTAACATCATGATTACGCCGCAATAGAACTGCGGCGTGTTCCCGTTATTCACCCACATGCCGGTGATGAAGCCCCTGATGAGCGATTTAAGGCCTGTTTTAAGCAAAGGGCCAAGTGCCAGCACGGGGCCGCCTTTTGCCATGGCAAGGATGGTCGGCAAAAAGGTCCAGGCGGACAGGAGCAGCCCAAGCATCATAGCCCCTGCAAATCGTAGGGCCCGGTCGAGCGTGAGCATCCAGCTAAATCCTTCTGCAGCGACGTAATCGACAAACTCAACCAATACGAAGATGCAGAGGAATAGGATGCTGATATAGGCCGTATACCAACAGAACATGACATTGAGGGCAATCGCAATAACGAGGCGTATCATTTTTTGTTCCCGAATGAGCTCGTAGCATCCGAAAGCGCAGATGGGCAGTAGGATAAGACAATCAATCCAGAGCGGATTACACAAATTACTTATGGTCCAACTGCAAAACGTAAATGATAGGGAAAGTAGGAATGCTGCGGGCTTGGGTAGACCAAAACGCCTTTGCAGGAACCAAGCGCTGCTGATGTGAATGCAGCCAAGCTTGAGCGCGGTTATGGCAAATACGAAGAGCGTCAGCTTGTCTGCGGGAAACAGCACGCAGAGCAGGTTGAAGGGGCTGGCGAGGTAGTAGCTATAGAGCCCCCATGTGTTCATGCCGAGTCCCTGCGAGAAGGAATAGCGAAGGTTTGCCTCGCCTAAAAGGACGCGGCGAAACCACGCGAAGAAGTCGATGTATTGGTATTTGAGATCGTTGGTGAGAAACGAGTTGTCGCCAAAGGGGTAGACATGGTCCGCCGCTGCAAGTGCGACAAAGAGTGCGACGGAAAACGCGAAGCAGGCGGCGTAGAACGCCACATTCTTGAGCGTGCTGTTATTGGGCTGTGTCATCAGATTCCTCGTTGGATTCTCGAATGATATAGATGGGGCGGCGCTTGGTCTCCAAGTAGGCTTTTGCCAAGTATTCACCGATGATTCCTAAGCACAGAAGCTGCATGCCGCCAAACAGCGTTATGAGGCAGGCGAGGGACGGCCATCCGCCGACGGGGTCACCCCAAACAAGCGTTTTGACCAGGATGACGATGAATCCCAGGATAGCGATGAGACAGAAAACGATACCCGTGAGGGCGGCGAGGGAGAGCGGCGCCGTGGAAAATGCGACGATGCCGTCGATGGAATAGAGGAGCAGCGACCAAAAGCTCCATTTGGTCTCGCCGGCCACGCGGTTGACGTTTACATAGGGGAGCCATTTGGTCTTGAAGCCCACCCAGCCGTAAATGCCCTTGGAGAATCGGTTATATTCGCCCATGGAGACGATAGCGTTGACCATGGGGCGCTTCATGAGCCTAAAGTCGCGTGCACCGTCGACGATGTCCGCGTTGGAAATGCGGTTGATGATCTTGTAGAACATGCGGGCGAAGAACGACCTGATTGGAGGCTCGCCTTTGCGGGTGGTCCTGCGCGTAGCGACGTTGTCGTAGTTTTCGGTCTGCAAGATCTCGTACATCTGCGGTAGGAGCGAGGGCGGGTCCTGCATGTCGGCGTCCATGGTGGCGACATAGTCGCCCTTTGCGTGCTGGAGTCCGGCGAGTAGCGCCGCCTCCTTGCCAAAGTTGCGCGAGAAAGAGTGCCAGCGGATGGCGTATGGATGCGCCGCCGCGGCTTCTGCTTTCATGACGGCAAGCGTTTTGTCTGCCGAGCCATCGTCGATGAGGACGGCTTCAAAGGAGATCTCGGGGTCCTGCTGAGTCATGATGCGAACGACGCCATCGAGCTCTTTGAGAAAGATCGGAAGTGATTCCTGCTCGTTGTAGCACGGCACGACGATGGAGATGAGCGGCATGGTGGTTTACCTCTCGCTTGGCTTGGAAGTAGGGTGGCCGGGCTGGTCATCGTAGGCGTATTTGCTGTACACGTTGACCTCCCACTGCTTTTTCTCAACCTTTGCCACAGAATCCAGGATGAATCCGGTCGCAAGGCTCAGTCCGCACAGGAACATAAACGAGGCGGCGAGCATGGCGGTGGGGAAGCGCGGGACCAGGCCGGTCTGAAAGTACTCAACAAAGATAGGAATGCCCAAAGCCAGGCCGATAATCGCGAATAAAAGCGCAACCAGGCTGAAGAACTTTAGAGGGCGGTAGTCCTTGAACAGCGTGCCGATCATCGCAACGACTTTAATGCCGTCGCTGACGGTATTGAGCTTGGACTCGGAGCCTTCCGGACGGTCGCGGTACTCGATGGGCACATCTTTGATGCGCCAGCGGTGGTCGACGGCGTGGATCGAGAGCTCGGTTTCGATCTGGAAGCCTTTGGAAAGCACGGGGAAGGTTTTGACGAACGGGCGGCTCATGGCGCGGTAGCCGGTCATGACGTCATCGAAGCTGTAGCCATAGATCCACTTGATCATGGCGCGGACCAGATTGTTGCCAAAGCCGTGGAAAGCACGCTTGTTTTCCTCGGCGTAGGTGCCGTTGGAAAGGCGGTCGCCTACGGTCATATCGGCCGTGCCGTTGAGGATAGGCTCGCAGAGGGCTTTGGCCGCCTCGGCGGGATAGGTGTCGTCTCCGTCGACCATCAGGTAG
>CABUBS010000207.1 GCA_902489855.1 uncultured Collinsella sp. | reverse complement strand
CTACCGCGCCGACGCCGAGGCCGGCACACAAAAGCGATAAGGCTATGCTAGCAGATGCAGCCGTCGGCAAGCGTCTGTTTACCGCCGACAAATACATCGGTGGCACGACCGGTGAGCGTGCGGCCGGCAAAACCGGAGTTCTCGGCGCGCGACTCGTAACCGTCCTCGCCAACCGTCCAGGTTGCGGAGGGGTCGAACACGGTCAGGTCGGCAACGGATCCCGCCTTGACCTGAACCTGGTCGAGACCCAGGATCTCACGCGGTTTGATGGCCATGAGCTCGACCATGCGGCCCATGCTCATCTTGCCCGTGTTGACCAGCTCGGTGAGCACGAGCGACAGCGAGGTCTCGAGGCCGATCATGCCAAAGGGTGCGAGCTCGAACTCGCGGGCCTTCTCCCACGGGGTGTGCGGAGCGTGATCGGTAACGATCACGTCGACGGTACCGTCGATGACGCCCTGACGAATGGCTTCGGCGTCCTCGTCGGTGCGCAGCGGCGGATTGACCTTGAGCGAGGTGTTGTAGGTCTCGTCCAGGTCGTTCTCGGTCAGGAACATGTGGTGCGGGGTGGCCTCGCAGGTAACCTGAACGCCAGCGGCCTTACCGGCACGCACGATCTCCAGACCATGGGCGGTGGAGATGTGCTGGATGTGCAGCTTGGCGCCGGTCAGCTTGGCGATCTCGATGTCGCGGGCGATCTGGAGCTCCTCGCCGGCAGCCGGCCAACCCTCGAGGGCCAGACGGGTCGAGACCTTGCCCTCGTTGATCTGGCCATGGCCGACCAGGTCCTCGTCCTGGCAGTGGCTCATGAAGACCTTGCCGAACATCTTGCCGTAGTCCATGCAGCGACGGAGCATGCCCGCGCCCTGCACGCCGCGACCGTCATCGGTGAAGGCGACGGCGCCGTGGGCGACCATATCGCCCATCTCGGACATGGCCTCGCCCTTAAGACCGCGGGTCATGGCGCCCGACGGATAGACGCGGCAGTGGCCGACCTCGGCAGCGCGGGACTTGACGAACTCAACGACAGTGCCGTTATCGGTGACGGGATCGGTGTTGGGCATGGCGCACACGCCGGTAAAGCCGCCCTTGGCAGCTGCGCGGGTGCCGCTCTCGATGTCCTCTTTGACCTCGTAGCCGGGCTCGCGAAGGTGAACGTGCATGTCCACCAGGCCGGGGACGAGGTACTTGCCGGAAAGGTCGCGGACCTCGGCCCCCTCGACGGCGAGATTCTCGCCGACCTCGGCGATCTTGTCGCCGTCAATCAGGACGTCAACGACACCGTCAAGCTCGACGGACGGGTCGACGACGTGGGCATTCTTAAGAAGCAAGGCCATTATCGGCACCTCCAAGCAGCAGATACAGGATAGCCATACGCACGCAGATACCGGCGTAGACCTGCTCCAGGATGACGGAGCGTTGCGGGTGGTCGGCCATATAGGAGTCGAACTCGACGCCGCGGTTGATGGGGCCCGGGTGGCAGATGATCGCGTCGGGCTTCATGAGCTTCTCGCGGTCCTTGGTCAGGCCGAAGAGCTTGTGGTACTCGCGAATGGTCGGGAACGGGGCACCCTCGAGGCGCTCCTGTTGCACGCGCAGCATGTAGACGACGTCCAGCTCGGGCAGGACGGAATCGAGGTCGCTCGTCACGTGGTCGCAGCCCAGGACCTCGGGCGACGGCGGCAGCAGCGTGCCGGGGGCGACGGCGTAGGTCTCACAGCCCATGATCTTAAGGGCGGGGATCAGCGAGCCGCAAACGCGGGAGTGGGCGATATCGCCGACGACGGCGACCTTCAGACCGTGGAAGTCACCCTTGTGCTCCCAGATGGTGTACAGGTCGAGCAGGGCCTGCGTAGGATGGTTGTGCTTGCCGTCACCGGCGCAGATGACGCTTGCGGGCGAGTTCTGCGTGACGATGTAGGGAGCGCCGGCGTGCTTGTCGCGCACGACAATGCAGTCGATCTTATAAGCGTTGAGGGTCTCAACGGTGTCGACGAGGCTCTCGCCCTTGACCGTGGAGGTCGAGGAGCCGCCAAAGTTAAGACTGTCGGCCGAAAGACGCTTCTCGGCGAGCTCGAAAGAGCTGCGGGTGCGCGTCGAAGGCTCGTTGAACATGTTGACGATGGTCTTGCCCTTGAGCGTGGGGACCTTCTTGATGGCACGCTCGTTGACCTCGGAGAACGCCTTGGCGGTCTCGAGGATGAGCTTGATATCCTCTTCGGAGTACTCGGTAATGTCGATCAGGTGCTTATGGTTGAACGCCACGGTACTACTCACCTCCCAGCGGCGCGGAGCCCACGTGGGAACCCGGCGCGACGTCATTAATCTCGACAGCGGTGTGGCCGTCGACTTCCTTCATATATAGGTGCACGTTCTCCTCATGCGACGAGGGAACGTTCTTGCCGACAAAGTCCGGCGAGATGGGGAGCTCGCGGTGGCCGCGGTCAACGAGGACTGCCAGCTCAATGCGGCTCGGACGGCCCAGGTCCATGACGGCGTCGAGAGCGGCGCGGATGGTACGGCCCGTATACAGGATGTCGTCCACCAGCACGACGCGCTTGCCGTCGACGCTGAAGGGAATGTTGGTAGCGTGGATCGCGGGAGCGAAATTGGTCGCGTAGTCATCGCGGTAGAAGCTGATGTCGAGGCTGCCGAGCGGAACGTCGACGCCCTCGATCTCCTTGATCTCCTCGGCGAGCTTCTTTGCCAGAAGGTCGCCGCGCGTGACGATGCCGACCAGAGCGAGGTCTTCACAGCCCTCGTTGCGCTCGAGAATCTCGTGCGCGATGCGGGTCATCGCTCGATTGACGGCGGTCTCGTCCATGATGACCGCCTTGGGGGAAGTCGTGCCCATCGATCTCCTTCCTCACATGTCTTGACTGCTGACACAGTCAAAAAAATAGATGCCCGACCGCTTAAAGCGGACCAGACACCCACAGGAAGGGCTGCTCTTTGGCAGCTATGTAATTCCATGTGGGTATCTCGTACCCCTTTAATGGTCATGGGATAGTGTAGCCAACCTCGAGCTTAATTGCGAGCATTAATACAGAGCAATCCGTAAACGGAGCCCAATGCTCAATAAACCTATATATATTTGTGGGACGAGCTTGAAAACACACGCACGAGCTGGCAT
>CABUBS010000206.1 GCA_902489855.1 uncultured Collinsella sp. | reverse complement strand
TGCTTGGCGTGCGGGCGATAGCCACCGGCGCGGGAGCCTCCAGGTCGGAGACCTTCACAATACCGTTCTCATCGGAGAAGGCACGGTAAATGGTCCGAATCGCCAGGTCGAAGTCCTTCTCCTCGACACCGATAATGATGTTGATCTCGTCGCAGCTCTGCGAAATCATACGCACACTCACGCCGGCCTGGCCAAGCATGCCAAACAGATGGCCCGAGATGCCGGCACGGCCGCGCAGGTTACGGCCGACGGTCGCGATGAGCGCCAAGCCCTCGACAACCTCGATCTCGAGCGGCTCAACCTCCTGCTGAATGTCGCCCACAAGCGAGTACAGTGAATCGTGAACGTCCTGCTCCTGCACCACGGCGCCAAAGCGGTCGACGCCGGTGGGCATGTGCTCGACGGAAACGTCATAGCGCTCGAAGACCGAAAGCGCGCGGCGCATAAAGCCGACGCGGGGCTTGGTGCGGTCGCGGGCGACGTTGATGGCGACAAAGCCGCGCTTGCCAGTCACGCCGGTAATGATGGGCTCCGCCTCGCCCTCATCGGCCGTCTCGCTAATGATGGTGCCGGGGTCCTGCGGCGCATTGGTGTTCTTGATGACCAGCGGAATACCCGCCTCGCGCACGGGAAACACGGCCTCCTCGTGCAGGACGCTTGCCCCCATGTACGAAAGCTCGCGCAGCTCCTCGTAGGTAACGCGCGCAATGGGCTGAGCCTCGGGAACGATACGCGGGTCGGCAGAATAGAAGCCCGAGACGTCGGTCCAGTTCTCGTACAGGTCGGCGCCCAGGCACTTGGCCAGAATCGAGCCCGAGATATCGCCGCCGCCACGATCGAGCAGCTTGATCTGGCCCTCACGCGTCGCGCCGTAGAAACCGGGCATAACAAAGCCGCCCTGCTGACCGTACTCCTGCACCAGCTCAGAGGTGCGATTCATGCTGAGCGTACCGTCGTGATGGAACGCCACAACCGTCGCGGCGTCCAGGAACGGTAAGCCCAGGTACTCGGCCATCAGGCGAGCGGTAAAGTACTCGCCACGGCTCACAAGCTCCTCGGTGGAGTAGCCGCCCGAGCGGGCGCGCTCGGCAAAGGCCGCGAACTCCTCACGGATGGGATAGGTGAGCTCCAGCTCGTCAGCGATATCAAAATAGCGCTGGCCAATGTCCTCGAGCAGTTCCTCGCACGACACGTGGTACTTAACGTGCGCGTTAACCAGGTAGAGCAGGTCAGTCACCTTGGTGTCGCCCTTAAAGCGGCGACCGCAGGCAGAAACCACCACAAAACGGCGAGCCGGGTCGGCATCGACGATGGCCTTGATCTTCTTAAAGTGTTCGGCGTCGGCGACCGACGAGCCGCCAAACTTGGCAATCTTAATCATGGGCTGGAGGTTACCTTTCTAAAAAGCCTCTGCGAACCTGTTTTGCGCGCTCTGATACCATGGTTTCACCGATTGGGACCAAGGCATCCGAGGAGCAGTGTTATATGGGAACTTATCATAGTACACGAGGACGCACTTTATCGTGCTCAAGTAAGGTGGCAATCCGTACCGGCATCGCTCCCGACGGGGGTTTGTTTGTCTCGGACGAGCTCGGCACCCAGCAGGTCGATATCAGCTCGCTTGCAGCTAAATCGTACTTTGAAATCGCTCAAGATGTGTTGGAAATGTTACTGAATGATTACACGGCCGAAGAAATTTCGGCGTGTGTCGACGAGGCATACCGCGGCACGTTCGCGAGTGAAGAGGTTACGCCGCTCGTCAAACTCGACGCTGCGCCGGGCACCGACGCCCCTCAGACCTATGTGATGGAGCTCTTTGGCGGCCCCACGAGCGCCTTCAAGGACGTCGCCCTGCAAATGCTCCCCCGTCTGATGGCCCGCACTTCTGCCAAGGATGGCGGCGCCGAGCGCATCATGATCGTCACCGCCACGTCAGGCGACACGGGCAAGGCAGCACTCGCCGGCTTTGCCGACGCTCCGGGCACGGGCATCACCGTCTTTTATCCCGAGGGCAAGGTCAGCCGCGTCCAGAACCTGCAGATGTCCACTCAGGAGGGCGATAACGTCGCCGTCTGCGGCATCCGCGGCAACTTCGACGATGCCCAGAGCGCCGTCAAGCGTATCTTTGCCGATAAGGAGCTTGCCGAGCGCCTGGAGGCCGCTGGCACTGTGCTTTCGAGCGCCAACTCCATCAATGTCGGCCGTCTGGTACCGCAGGTTGTCTACTACTTTGCCGCCTATGCGCAGCTGCTGCGCGCCGGCGCCATCAAGGCCGGCGACGCCGTGGAGTTCTGCGTACCGACCGGCAACTTTGGCGATATCTTGGCCGGCTACTACGCCAAGCGCATGGGTCTGCCCGTCGCCAAGCTCGTCGTGGCGAGCGACAAGAACAACGTGCTTGCCGACTTCCTGACCACCGGCGTTTACGACCGTAACCGCCCGTTCTTCACGACCATCTCGCCGTCGATGGACATCCTTATTAGCTCCAACCTGGAGCGCATGCTGTACTTCCTGTCCGATGGCGACTGCGAGCTCGTTGCCGGCCTTATGGAGCAGCTGGCACAGACTGGTCGCTACGAGGTTCCCGCCGACCTGCTGGCAAAGATTCAGAGCGTCTTTGGCTGCGGTTGGGCCAGCGAGGACGAGGTCCGCGCTGCCATCAAGAACTGCTGGGATGCAAACGGCTATGTGATCGACCCGCACACCGCTTGCGGCTATCACGTCTTTGAAAAGGTCGCCCCCGCCGAGGGCACCAAGGCCCGCGTGCTGCTTTCGACCGCCAGCCCCTACAAGTTCCCACGCGCCTGCTGCGACGCCCTGGGCCTCGACGTTCCCGAGGATGATTTTGAGGCCATGCGTGTACTCGAGCAGGCCACCAACACGGTCGCCCCGACCCAGCTCGCCGAGCTCGAGTCCAAACCCGTCCGCTTCGAAGACGTCTGCGACGTAGCCGACATGGCCAACTACGTAGAGTCTGCAGCAAAAAAGATGGCTACCAACTAAACCCCATATAAGGCGCCGGCGAAAGCCGGCGCACCTTCTTTTATCAGATACCTACCGGGATGATGACGAACGTGCATAGCGTGCCTGGCTGTTTAGTTCGTCGCGAGTTCCGCACGCAAAGGAAAGCACTTAATGTGCTTTCCGTCTTGCGCAG
>CABUBS010000205.1 GCA_902489855.1 uncultured Collinsella sp. | reverse complement strand
AGCGCTCGACGTCGAGCGGTTGCGACAAAAAGCAGCTCGAGACATCTGCGACCAGCGGCACGTCTCCGCAATCGGGTAGCTCGTGGTACATGGTGCCAAAGATGGTGTTGTTCTGGCAGATGTAGACGTAGTCGAGCCCGTCGCCCGCGGCCTCGGCGGCAATGCGCGCGTTGATATCGGCCATGGCGGGTATGCGGTCGAAATTGGTGTCCTCGGAGCTCGCGAGCAGCACGGCCTCGCCGTACTTGGCGGCCTCCTTGTACGCCTTGTTGGCAAAGTTGCCGGTCACGACGTAGCCGGCGCGGCCGCGGCGCATGAGGTTCATGGGGATGCCCGCAAACTGCAGCGTGGCGCCGCCCTGCAAAAACAGGACACGGTAGTTGTCAGGGATGCTCAGCAGGCGGCGCAGGGTTGCCTCGGCGTCGTCGATGATCTGCTGGTACATACTAGATCGATGGCTCATCTCGAGCACGGACATGCCGCAACCGCGGTAGTCCATCATCTCGTCGGCGATCTCGGCGAGCACGCTGGTGGGCAGCGCGGCCGGGCCAGCTGAGAAGTTGTGCACACGTGCCATCTTCTAGGTCCCCCTCGTAGTCGTTTGAACGTTCGGGATACTTTAGCACAGTGCAGCGCCGGGTGCGACCGCATCACGGTAAAACTCGAGTGCGCCGCTATGATTTACAAGATGGTTACATGGGGGAGGGCGGTCGCTAGGTCTATATCACCGGGATATACCGCGACAAATACTCCTTGAGAGCGGGGTCGCACACATAGAGATACGTTCCCAGCATGCCGCGCGTCATGAGAACGTAGTAGGCGTTGACGATAATCTTTTGCAGGTCGTCGTCGCTCGCCTTCTTTTTTGCGACAGCATCTTTGAAGTTCGCTCCGCTAACGCAGACGGCATTCTTGTCGGTGTCGTAGTAAATGTCGGGACCCAGAATTACGAATCCGTAGTTGAGATCGTAGCCTTGTACCGTATGAATGCATCCGACTTCGTTGACGGCGTTGGCGGAGTTAACCCAATCCTTCTGGGTTGAGTTCCAGCGTTTGGGAATGCCCTCGATGACGATATCGAACGCATCTTTATTGCTCTTGCTTTCCCATTTCCAAGCAAAACCGGCTGTCATACGGGACAGCCCAACTTCTTTTTCTTTGGCCTGCTGTAGGGAGCAGAAATCCTCAAATTGGTCGACGATTCCAAACTGGTATCTGGGGGTATCGCTGTTCGGATCCCCGGCTCGCGAATCGTAAGGCTGCGATGAAAAGAGTTCTTTGAACTTCATGCCGGCATGCATGTACGCTTTGTTATCAAGCAGGTCGTAGACAAAATCGAGGTACTCATCGCCGCCACGCACGCGCATCTGCGTGCTTAGGCTGAACTCTTCAGTTTCGATGCCGGCTTCTTCGAGTTGGTTGAGTCGCTGCTCAAGGCCATCTCGGTTGAGTCCCGATGCGCGGACTTGCTGTTTGGGGTCATAGAACAGGTACGCCTTGTCGCAGCATTTGTATATCCAGTCAACCTGGTTGCTCGTGTGCGGAAGGCCGAGGCGATCGCAGGTGTTATAGAAGGCCTTGATGCCGGAGCCCATACTTAGATAATTACCCAGTCGATGTGTTTCGTCGACAAGTAGGATGTCATAACGATCATTTTTTGTGACGTCACTGGGGCTCAAGATATCGCCAGGCTTTAACCCTGGAAGGAAATGCGTGAGTTTCCTGAGGGTCTTCTTTAGGGAATCCATGGGGGTGACAAAGCCGACCCGCAGGCCGGAAAGGTTCGGCTCATTTTTGATTTTGAACATGAGACTGATGGCGAGGATTGTTTTGCCTGTTCCCGGCGCGCCGTTCACGACGGTTACGCGCTCTTTCTTGGGCCCGCCGTGTTTAATGTCTTCATGCTCTTGCTCGAGCCGCCTGTAAATCGCCTCAATCGTTTCGTATTGATCGGGCGTGAGCGTCTTGAAGGGCGAGAATTTGAACAGGTCAGTGTTCTCGAGCTCTTCGATGGGGTGGATCGCATAGTTCTCTTCGCGAAGTTTCGACCAGAGGTCTCTGAACTTCTGGCGATACTGAGGTCGCTCAAAATAATCGAACTGGGCATAGCCATTGTTGGCGTTGGTTACCTGGTATTTTTCGTCAGCGCAGAACAGCTCGATAAGTCGATTCTCAAACTCAAATGTTGCTGACTGATTGAAGGTCGGATTGTCAATCAGAAGGGTCCGGTCGAAGTCTTTGTCCACGTTTGCGGCGTGTTGCTTCATGCGGCGTCGATAATTGGTCGTTTGACCGATGTACGCCGTTTTGTTTTTGCTGTTGGTCAGGATGTAGAGAACGGGCCAACTTTCGTCGTGGTGCGACCCTGGATTTGGCGTGCCAAAGTCTTGCAGCGATTCGCTTGTCTCGAAGGGCTGGGGCAGGGGAAGCGTGTATTGCCGAAGGGCGAACTCGTTACTCATGGTGGTCCGCCTTTCTGTATTCGCTGGAGCTGGTGTCGACGGGATAGCGCTCGCCGTTGCGTTTGAGTTTGGACGAGAGCGCCTTTGGGAGGTCGATTCCGTTTAGATCGGTGAAACGCAGGAGAAAGAGGAGCGTGTCAGCGACTTCGTCTTCGATGGCTTGGCGCTGATCAGGGTTATCGAACATTTCTGCAATGCGCTCGTCGCTCATAAAGCGGAAAAGCTGAAGGAGTTCGGAGGACTCTGTCGCTATGCCGATAGCAAGTTCCTTTGGAGTGTGATATTTGCGCCAATCGCGCGCATCACAAAAATCCCTGACTTGTTCCGTCATGGCAGTGAGCTTGTCCATCATCCGTAACCTCCCTGATGTTCATTATTTTATTATGGCCGTATCTGGAGTTTATTGCACATCAGTTGGGACGTGCGGTTTGTCCGGTCGCGATTGCCCGGTAGGAGGATTCACCGTGAAGATTAAAGTCGATGTTGACCAGCTGCGCGAGAGCCTGCTCGACCGCGCGGGGAGTGCGGCGGGCGTGGGCTTTCCGACCGCCATGCTCGACGTAGTGGATATCGAGGACGAGTCGCCCCAAGAGCTCCTGGCCCGAGCCGAACGCGAAGGCCTCGATCTCCGCGACTTTGCCGTCGACGATGACTAACCCCTTCCCAAATTAGCTACCCCCTGCCCCGACGTGCCGCAGGGCAAGCACCCGTTTATCG
>CABUBS010000204.1 GCA_902489855.1 uncultured Collinsella sp. | reverse complement strand
CATGCAGGGCGACAAGGCCGTCATGATCGTGGCCCCGGCGCCCAAGAACAGCTCGCCCTTAAACATCGCGTGGTTAAACGTGTGGTAGAGGGCGGCCATCAGAGCCAGGACGGCGATGCCGACAGAGTTGAGCGCCATGGCGGCCATGGAGGCGCCGACGCCGAGCAGAATGATGCCGATGTTCTCGACGGAGTGATAGGCCAGCAGGCGCTTGATGTCATGCTCCTGCAGGGCGAAGGCCACGCCGAGGACCGACGAGATCGCACCGAAAACCATGACCATAAGGCCCCACCAGACCTGAACGCCCGAGGCGGAGAGCAGGTCGAGACCCACCTTGAGGATACCGAAGATACCGATCTTGATCATGCCGCCGGACATGAGGGCCGACACGTTGGACGGCGCCTCGGGATGTGCCTTGGGCAGCCAGCCGTGCAGCGGGATGATACCGGCCTTGGCGCCAAAGCCAAAGAAGGCAAGCACGAAGCACACGGATGCGACCGCGGGGCTAAACTGCGTGGCGCGGAAATCCGCAAAGGCAAACGAGCCGCCGGCGAAGTTGGTCATGGTGAGGAAGCTCGCCATGATGAGCACAAAACCAACGTGCGCGATCACAAAGTAGAGCCAACCGCCATGGATGGAGTTCTCGTTCTCCTCGATTACGACCAGGAAGTACGAGGTCAGCGACATGAGCTCAAAGGCGACCAGGAACCAAAACACGTTGTCGGCGGTGATGACGAGCATCATGGACGCCACGAAGGTGTTAAAGAAGAAGCCGGCGCGGCCCTTTTTGCCCGGGTACTCATCAAAGTAGTTGAGACCGTAGATCGAACCGGCAAACGCGAGCACCGAGATGAGCGCCACGAACAGGCCGGACAGCTGATTGAGCAGCAGCTGGAAATGGGCAAACGGGAAGAACACGATGGTGTCGACCGACGTGACATCGCCCAGCACGGCCTGAATACCGGCCACAAACGAAAGCACCGCGGCGGCGGCACCGATAAGGCAGCTGGCGGTCTTGGCGGCGTTATCGGCCTTGATCAGCAGAACCGAGGCGAGCGCACCGATGCACGAGACGGCAAGCGATGCGATAAACAGCGTCATGCTATCCATTGTTTTCGCTCCCTTCTGCTTTCTCGGACAGGCCCTGGGCCACAGCGGTAACGTCGACGGCCGGACCGTTTTCGATCGAGCGCAGGCGCTTGGCCTCGTCGAGCTCGCGATCGGCCGCGCCGCCCATGACGGTCAGTGCCTTGGTGGGGCACGCCGCCACACAATGCGGGCCGTCCGGATCGAAGGCGCACAGGTCGCACTTGACAGCGCAGGTGTACTGGCCAGGAGCCCACGTAAGCAGGCTGCTCAGGGACTTAGGATACGAAGGCGTCGGGTCGCACATGCCTGCGACACCGGCGATAGACGTGCCATCGGGATGGATGGCTCCGAAGGGGCACGCGATGGCGCACAGCCTGCACCCGATGCACTCCTGCTCCTTGACGTGGATGCGATCGCCATCGTGCTCGATGGCATTCACCGGGCAAACCTCGGCGCAGGGGGCACCCTCGCAATGGTGGCAGGCAAGGGCGGCCGAAATACCGCCGGTCTTCACGAGCGCCAGGCGCGGCGTATCCTGAAGACCCTGCATCCGGTGGGCGTCGGCACAGGCGGACTGGCATGTTCCGCAGCCGATGCACCTCTCCGGGTTGATGTCGATGAAGCGGTTCATCCCCACTTCCTTTCAAAATAACGGGCCGGGCTCCCGAACGTACGGGACGCCCGGCCCAAAAAGCCAACGAGAACGGGACTACACGATTTGGTTCACGTGCGCCTCGTCGTCGAACTTGGCGGCGCCGGGCTCAACGTCCTGAGGAGCGGCGGCGTCCACCAGAGCCTGCTTGAGCTCGGTGTACTGACGCCGACCTCGCCCTCGGCCCAGACCTGGTCGGCAATGGCGTCGACCTGGCAGGCGGAGAACTTGTCCTCGGGCGTGTGCGAGACCGGGTCGACCTTGTGCATGGTCAGCTCGTTGCACTTGCCGATCCACCACTGGTAGGTCATATAGACCGTGCCCTTGTTGATACGGTCGCTCACGTCGGCGCGGCTGTATACCTGGCCGCGGCGGCTGTGAATCGAGACGATGTCGCCGTTCTTGATGCCGCGCGCCTGGGCGTCCGCGGGATTCATGCGGACAAAACCGGGCTCGTCGGCAAGCAGCGCCAGCGTCTTGCAGTTGCCGGTCATCGAACGGCAGCTGTAGTGGCCGACCTCGCGGACGGTGCACAGAATGAGCGGGTACTCATCGTCGGGAAGCTCGGAGGGCGCCTCCCAGTCGTGCGCCATCAGGTTGGCGCGGCCGTCCTTGGTGGTGAACTTGCCACCAGCGAACATGTCGGGCGTACCGTGGTCGTTCACATCGGTGCTCTTGACGGGCCACTGGGCGTAGCCGCCCTCGGGAGCCATCTTCTCGTAGGTCGCGCCCACAAAGTTGGGGCACAGGCTAATGCACTCGTTCCAGATCTGCTCGGTGTTGTCGTAGTGCATGGGATAGCCCATGCGCGTGGACAGGTCCGCGAAGATCTCCCAGTCGTGACGGCACTCGCCCTTGGGCGGAACGGCCGCGTCAAAGTGCTGGAAGCTACGGTCGGATGCAGTAAAGACACCCTCGTGCTCGCCCCAAGAGGTAGCGGGCAGGATGACGTCGGCGAGCATGGTCGTCTGCGTCATAAAGATGTCCTGGCAAATGAACAGATCCAGCTCGGAGAGCGTCTTGCGCATACCGGCCGAATCGGGCTCGGTCTGCACCGGGTCCTCGCCGTAGTTGTAGAAGCAGTGCACCTTGCCCTCGTCGACCAGGTGGCCCAGGTCGGTGAGCTTGTAGCCCTCCTCGAGCGGGAGCTTTTCCTCGGGCACGCCCCAAGCCTTGGCAAACTTGGCACGCACCGCCGGGTCGGTGACCTTCTGGTAGCCAGGGTACAGGTTGGGCAGCATGCCCATATCGCAGGAGCCCTGGACGTTGTTCTGGCCACGCACGGGCGCGAGGCCGGAATTGGGTTTGCCGATCTGGCCGGCAACGCAGGCGATGGAGGCGATGGTGTGCACCGTCTTCAGGTTCTGCTTCTGCTGGCATACGCCCATACCCCAGCCAATGATGGCAGAGGGCTTCGCCGTGGCGTACATCTCGGCAGCTTGG
>CABUBS010000203.1 GCA_902489855.1 uncultured Collinsella sp. | reverse complement strand
TACCGACCTCATCACCATAGGTCTTATCGGCAAGAAGATGCGCCGCGTCCACGATGCGGGCATCGATGTGGCCGCTCGCCGCCTCGGCGGAAAGACGCTCGGCAATCGTATCGAGCGTAGGCAAGCCCTCGAATACGCGACCATGGCCATGCGAAGTCAGCAGCTCGTGCTCACGTGCGAGCAGGCTCGCCAAATCGTGATGAGCGCGCAGGATGTCGAGCGCATCGGATGGATGCTCGGCAACTTCTGCCACGGCGGCGACCGGCGCGGCGTCGACCACGCGGTAGAAGAGCTGCGCGAGCAACGGCATCAAGAACACCGTGATGGCACCGGCAGCAACCATGACCGACGCAATATCTTGCGACAGCGCGCCCGCGTTGACGGCAACGCTTGTCACGGCAACGATGATCGGCAGGGCCGTGGTGCAGTACAGGGCCACGGTAATGCGACCATACGCCGACACATCGCGCGTCGCAGGACAAATGCTCATAGAAATAAGAATGGGCACGGCACGAATAATCAACAACGCCACGATAAAGCCCACGAGCAGACCCGGGCGCGACGCCACGGCCGTCAGATCGATCTTTGCGCCCGATACGGTAAAGAATACCGGAATCAAAAAGCCGTAGGCCAGGCCATCGAGCTTGGTCTCGAGCGTATGGTTGCCCTCGGGGATGATATAGCGCAAGACAAAGCCGGCGGCAAAAGAACCCAACACGATGTCGAGATCAAAGACAGCCGAGAACGCCACGAGCGCGACCAGGATGAGCACCGTCAGGCGCACGAAGGTCTGCGACGTGGTATCGGCGCGTTCCTCGACAAACGCAAAGAAGCGACTGCCGACGCGCTTGGAGCGGCTCGGGACCACGGCCAGCAACACGCAGACCACCGCAAACAAGCCAAGGATTACAAGCGTTTGGATGCCGGTGCGGGCAGACAGCAGCACCGACATGGCAAGCACAGGGCCGAGCTCACCCCAGGTGCCATACGCGAGAATCGAGTCGCCCACGCGCGTGCCGGTGAGCGAGCGCTCACGCATGATGGGCACGAGCGTGCCGAGCGCCGTCGAAGTGAGGGCAAGCGTCACGGCGATACCGTCGAAATGACTGACCGAGAACCACGGGGTAAAGCGCACGGCAAGCCAGGCGATACCAAACGTGACGACCCACGTCGCCAAGCCGTAGCGCCCCTCGACGCCCGTGATGCTCTTGGGGTCGATCTCAAAGCCGGCAAGCAGGAACAAGAAGGCCAGGCCCAGCTCGGACACAAGCGAGACCTCGGCATCTACATGGATGACGCCGAGCATATGGGGTCCCAGCACCGCGCCGAGCACGAGCAAAAAGACCGTCTCGGGAACGGGTTTTCCGGGAATCGCCGAGGCGATAAAAGGACTCGCAAAGGCCACGAGTGCGATGATGGCGAGCGAAACGAATGCCATGTGATGCCTTTCTCTTGTTTGCGCTTCACTGTAGCACCCTCGCCGTCCTCAACGCGCCGCGAGCTGTCGTATCATGGTGAGGTTTACAAACATGTGGCTCAAGGCGACCGCAGGGCAGACCCCGCAAACCGACCGCTGCCGCATACCGTACCGTACGCCCAACCGATCAGGAAGGCAGGAACCAATGGTCTCTCGTATCTACGTGGAGAAGAAACCCGGGTTCGACGTCGAGGCTCAGCAGCTCAAGGGCGAGCTGACCGAAATTCTCGGCATCAAGGGCATCGAGGCCCTGAGGATCATCAACCGCTACGACGTCGAGGGCATCGACGAGGAGCTTTTCCGCTCCTGCGTGCCGACCGTCTTTAGCGAGCCCCAGGTCGATGTGACCTACGACGAGCTCCCCGCAAGCGATGGCGCCGTCTTTGCCGTCGAATTCCTGCCTGGTCAGTTTGACCAGCGCGCCGACTCCGCCAGCGAGTGCGTGCAGCTCATCAGCCAGGGCGAGCGCCCCGCCGTGCGCTCCGCCAAGGTCTATATGATCTCGGGCGCTCTGGACGAGGCCGCCATCGATGCCATCAAGCACTACGTGGTGAACCCCGTCGAGGCGCGCATCGCCTCGCTCGACCTGCCCGAGACGCTGTACATGGAGACCCCCGAGCCCCAGCCCGTCGAGGTGCTCGACGGTTTCCGCGAGCTCGACGAGGCCGGCCTTGCCGCCTTTATTTCCGAGCGCGGCCTTGCCATGGACGAGGCGGACATCGCCTTCTGCCAGCAGTACTTCCGCGATGAGAACCGCGACCCCACCATCACCGAGATCCGCGTGATCGACACCTATTGGTCCGACCACTGCCGCCACACCACCTTCGGCACCGTCCTGGACGACGTGACGATCGACGACGCCGTGGTGCAGCAAGCCTTCGACCGCTACATGGAGATGCGCCACGAACTCGGTCGCGACGCCAAGCCCGTCTGCCTCATGGACATGGGCACCATCGGCGCCAAGTACCTCAAGAAGACCGGCGTAATGACCGATGTCGATGAGTCCGAGGAGATCAACGCCTGCACCGTCAAGGTGAAGGTCGATGTCGATGGCGAGGACCAGGACTGGCTGTTCCTCTTTAAGAACGAGACCCACAACCACCCGACCGAGATCGAGCCCTTCGGCGGTGCCGCCACCTGCGTGGGCGGCGCTATCCGTGACCCGCTCTCGGGCCGCAGCTATGTGTATCAGGCTATGCGCGTCACCGGTGCCGGCGACCCCACCGTCCCGGTTTCCGAGACGCTCGAGGGCAAGCTGCCGCAGCGCAAGCTCGTGACCACCGCTGCCGCCGGCTACTCCAGCTACGGCAACCAGATCGGCCTTGCCACCGGTCAGGTTAATGAACTCTATCACCCCGGTTACGTGGCCAAGCGCATGGAAGTTGGCGCCGTCGTGGGCGCCACCCCGGCAAACCACGTTCGTCGCGAGTGCCCCGCCCCCACCGACAAGATCATCCTGCTGGGCGGCCGCACCGGCCGTGACGGCATCGGTGGCGCTACCGGCTCCTCAAAGACCCAGAACACCGAGTCCATCGAGACCTCGGGTGCCGAGGTCCAGAAGGGCAACGCCCCGGTCGAGCGCAAGCTGCAGCGTCTGTTCCGCCGCGGCGACGCCTGCCGTCTGATCAAGCGCTGCAACGACTTTGGCGCCGGCGGCGTCTCGGTCGCCGTGGGTGAGCTTGCCGACGGCCTGTATGTCGACCTTGACCCGCCGGCGCCAAAGTCGTTGCAGCGCTTGATCAGACGGCAGGCGTCG
>CABUBS010000202.1 GCA_902489855.1 uncultured Collinsella sp. | reverse complement strand
TAAATTAAAAGGCCCCCGAGCAGTTTAATAAGGGGGCCTTGTTGCTTATGGTCGGATGAATTTCTAGCCGACCGTATCGTCAGGCGTGGGCGAGGGGTCGGGAGTGGGCGTAGGCGTAGGCGTAGGCGTAGGCGTAGGCGTGCCGCCATCGCCGCCGGTCGAACCACCAGTGGAGCCGCCCGTCGAGCCACCGGTCGTACCGGTGCCGCCGGTGGTGTCGCCGCCCGTGGTCTCGGTGGTCGTGGTCGTCGTGGTAGTCGTTGTGGTGGTTTCCTCTTCGTCCTCGTTTTCGTCCTTGTCGTCGTTCTCCGTCTTCTTGGTGTTGTTGGTGCCGTAGAACTTCCAGACGCTGTTGTTCTTGTAGGTGGGCGCCGTTCCGGTCGCAAACTCCTCGCGCTCGGTACCGGTCAGAACGGTGTTCATAAATCGCTTAAAGACAGGCAGGTTGGTGCTGTCGCCCAGCAGGTCCGTGCCGTATTTTTGGATGGGGATCTCGCCCGCGGAATAGCCGGTCCACAGGGCGCACGCCAGCTGCGGGGTATAGCCGCAGAACCACAGGTTAGTGGTGTTGTCGGTGGTGCCCGTTTTGCCGGCATAGGGCTGGTTGACGCTCAGGGCGCCAGCAGCACCCGTACCGCCGCCCTGCATGACGCCGGACAGAACATCGGTGACCGCGGCGGCCTCGCCCTCGGTAAGCACCTGTGAGGGATTGTCGGTGTGCTGGTACAGCACCGAACCGGTACGAGAGTCAATCTCGGTGATGGCGATCGGCTGGCGATAGTAGCCGCCGTTGGCAAACGTCGCGTAGGCGGCGGCCATCTCGAGCGGCGAGATCGAGCCGGTGCCGAGCGTCATGACGGGAACGTCCTCGATGTTGTCCTTGGCGGGATCGATGCCGAGCTTTTTGACGAGCGAGATGATCTTGCTGTTGCCGACGGCTTCCGCCACCTGGATGTAGCCGGTGTTGGAGGAGTATGCCGTTGCCTGCTTAAGCGTGATGTTGCCATAGCTATGGTTGGCGTAGTTTTGGACCTCGGTCGTGGTGCCCTTGGCCTTGAGCGGCGAGTTGCAGTTGAGGGTGACGTTGGGGTTCATGCCGTTTTGGATGGCAGTTGCCAGCGTAAAGGCCTTAAAGGTGGAGCCGACGGGACGCTTGGCCGTGGCATGGTTTACGTGGTTCTCGTCGGTGTTGTAGTCGTAGCCGCCCACCATGCACTTGATGTAGCCGGTCTTGGGGTCGACGACGACCATGCCCATGTC
Organism: uncultured Collinsella sp.; assembly: GCA_902489855.1. Lineage (GTDB taxonomy): Bacteria > Actinomycetota > Coriobacteriia > Coriobacteriales > Coriobacteriaceae > Collinsella. Next base: position 1,973 of record CABUBS010000202.1, on the reverse strand, counting down.
CAGGCCGTCGAGTGAGAGCGTGTCGAGCTGCTGGCGGACGGCATTCTCTGCCACCTGCTGCATCGTGGGGTCGATGGTGGTCTTGACGGTCAGACCGCCCTTAAAGAGCACGTCGGTCGAGAACTCCTGCTCCAGCAGCTGCTTAACATAGGCGACAAAGTAGGGCTGTGAGTATACGTCGACGCCGCTGCCCGAAATCTCGGTCACGTTGAGGGTGATGGGCTCGGCCTGTGCGGCATCGTGCTCCTCCTGCGTGATGTGGCCTAGGCGCAACATGTTGTCGAGGACCTTGTTGCGACGGGACAGCGCTAGGTCGGGGTTGACCGTGGGGTCGTACTGCGAAGGCGAGTTGGGAAGGCCGATCAACAGTGCGGCTTCGCTCAGGGTGAGGTCGGCGGCGCTCTTGGACAGGTAGGTCTCGGCAGCGGCCTCAATACCGTAGGCGCCGTGACCGTAATAGATGGTGTTGAGGTACATCATGAGGATCTCGTCTTTGGAGTACATGTCCTCCATCTTTACGGCGATGTAGGCCTCGCGCACCTTACGCTCGATGGTCGAGTCGAACTGCTCCTCCTGCAGGATGGTGTTGCGCACCAGCTGCTGGGTGATAGTCGAGGCGCCTTCGTGCCCGCCGCCGAGGGTTGCCACCGCAGCACGCGCGATACCCCACAGGTCGATACCACCGTGCTCGTAGAAGCGCTCGTCCTCGACGTCAACGGTGCCCTGCAGCACGTAGGGGGAGACCTCGTCCTTGGTGATGGACTTGCGGTTTTGCGTGTAGAAGCTCGCGATCTTGTTGCCGTTGCAGTCGACGATCTCGGTGGGCTCGCTCACCAGATACGCGTTGGCGTCGGTGTAGTCGGGCAGATCGGACAGCCAGCGGTTGACGTTGCCGACCATGCCGATGCCAAATGCCACGCCCGCAATCAGCAGAAAGCCCAAAAACGAGAGCAGGATTATGGGCAGGGCATGCGTCTTTGAACGGCTGCGTCCCTGTCGTTGGCGAGGACCCATATATTGACCTCCAGGTATGTCGTGCCGGACGGTGGATGTGCCGTCGGGGCAGGATGGACATAAGTTATTACACGATAAACCAAACGGGGCGCGCGAGGCCTCGTGTATGCTGGAAGACGGCATTTTTCAGAGTGAATGCATACCTTGGTAAGGAGTTTGCCGATGGCGATTCGGGCGATGGGGCCGAGCGGACAATACGAGACTGGATTGAATGCTGCCGGTGCGGTGGTGCCCGAGCTGCTGGCGCCGGCGGGCGGACTCGACCAGATGCTTGCGGCCATCGCCGCGGGCGCCGATGCCATCTATGCGGGGTTGGGCGGCTTTAACGCCCGTGTAAGTGCGCACGGTTTTAGCGATGACGAGTTTGTGCGCGGTTGTGCCGTGGCGCATGCCCATGGCGTGCGTGTGTACGTGACGCTCAACGTGTTCGTGTTTGACGATGAGTTGTCCGACGCGGTGGCGTTGGGAGCTCATGCACTGGAGCTGGGCGCCGATGCTCTGATTGTCGCCGATGCCGGGTTGGCCTGCGCGCTGCGCGCGGCGATTCCCGGGGTCGAGATTCACCTGTCTACGCAGGCGGGCGTTCATAGCGAAGGCGCCGTGCGGCTTGCCGCCGATGAGCTGGGAGTCGAGCGCGTGACGACGGCACGCGAGCTGGCGGTCGACGAGATTGCGGCGCTATGTGCCACGGGCGTGCCCATCGAGGTATTCTGCCACGGTGCGATTTGCATCGGCTATTCGGGGGCGTGCGAGTTTTCGGCCCTGCGGCGTGGGCGCTCGGCGATGCGCGGCGACTGCACGCAGTCGTGCCGTCTGGCGTACGACCTGGTGGACGAGGCGGGACAGAGCGTTGTCGCCGTCGAGGGAGATCGCCTGCTGTGCCCGCGCGACTATCTGGGCATTGCACATCTGCCCGAGCTTGTAGATGCCGGCGTGGCGTCGCTCAAGATCGAGGGGCG
>CABUBS010000201.1 GCA_902489855.1 uncultured Collinsella sp. | reverse complement strand
ACGAGGCGGCATTGACCTTCTGGTCATGCCGCCGAAGTTGAAAGGCAGATTGCCGCTCTGGCGGGTTTGCAGCGTCAACTGGTTACGCGGTTTGGTAAAACCGCGTAACCCCTAAGGCCGCTGGCCCATACCACCCTCGAGGGTGACGGTCTCGCCGTTCATGTACTTAAAGTCGGGACCGCAGAGCTGAACGACCACGCGGCCGATTTCCTTCTCGACGTCGCCGTAGTGGCCTGCCGGCGGCATGTGGACATTGGCCTTGAACGCCTCGGGATAGGCATCCTGGAAGTTCTCGAGCGCAGCGGTCCAAGCAAGCGGACAAACGATATTGACGTTGATGCCGTCCTTGCCCCACTCGTTGGCGGCAACGCGAGTCAGACCGCGGATGCCCTCCTTGGCGGCGGCATAGCTGCACTGGCCGTAGTTGCCAAACAGGCCGGCGCCCGAGGCAAAGTTGACCACGGAGCCCTTGGTCTCCTTCAGGTGCGGATAGGCCTTCTGCATGTACAGATAGGTAGCATACAGACCGGAGTAAATGGCCAGGTTAAACTGATCCATGGTGTGGTCGGCGATGGTCACACCCGAGGCGCTGGCCTGGGCGTTGTTGACGACGGCGTCGATGCGGCCGAACTCCTCAATGGCCTTGTCGATGACGTTCTGGACGACGGCCTCGTTGTCCTGACCAGCCGAGACATCGGCCTGAACAGGCAGAACCTTGACGCCGTACTCGGCCTCGAGGGACTCCTTGGCGGCCTCGAGCTTGGCGACGTTGCGGCCGGTGATAACGAGGTTCGCGCCCTCCTTGGCAAAAGCGATATCGATGCCGTAACCGATGGAGCCAGCGGAGCCGTCCTTAAGCGTGGCCTTGCCGCCGCCGGTGACGATCACGGTCTTACCAGTGAAAAGTCCCATATAAAGTCCTTTCAAATCGCGACGGGCGCACCCGCCGACTGCGCGCATCCAAATAAACGCGCCAAAAGCTGAAATGCAACTTTAACGGGTTCAAGCGAAAAATAAAGCCCATGGCAGGCGAACGGCGCAACGTCTTTCGGCGAAGGGAATGTCAAGTAAAAATTGGATAGAGTGGCCGAGTTTTTGCTATCGACGCGAGCCATCGAACACGTTTTGAAACTTTGCTGCGGCGCGCGGGAAGTCGGCGCGAGACTTTATCATAGGGTGACAAACAACGATGAGGAGCACATACCTATGACAGACGAGCTGGACCCCCAGACTCAACAGCATATTGATGATTCCGTAAACGTCGCCGCAGATACTGACGCTGTGACCTGCGATGATATCGACATCGACGACCCCATCTTGGACGAAAGCGCTACGGCGGAAACCCCTGAAACAGAAAACGCCGACGAGGAAAACGACGATGCACCCGCTCAGGACGACGCCCCCGTACAGGACGCCGCTCCGCAAGCTGCGGGTCCCATCGAGGTGTCTTCAGAAGAAGAGCTCGACGCCGTCATGGACTCCATGATGGATGCTGTCAAAGCGATGAAGGATGCTGTCGCCGATGCCGACGTTGACGCCGAGGAAGAAGAGGCCGCTGAGGCCGCCTCGACCTTTGTGCCCGGCGAGACTCCGGTTGCCGACCAGGGCAGTACCATGCCCTCGTTTCTGCAGCTCGAGCATCCCACGATTGGCGCCGATGCGGTCGATCCGCACGCAGCAGGCTTTTCTGTGGTCGAGGGCGGTACCGGCAATATCGCCGCGCCGCAGGCTGCCGATGCGGACTCTGCCGACACCGCTCGCCCGACCGCCCCGCACTCCCCCGCCGCGAACCGCGATCTGGGGACCGCTGTCTCGAACACTGCGAACGCCGTGGGCACCTTTATCGCCCAGGGCGCCTCGGCCATGCGCGAGATGAACGCCGCGAAAAAGGCACTTGCCGATGCCCGCGCCCACCTGGCCGAACTTGAGCAGCGCATTGCCGATCAGGCCGAGGAACTCGAGACGCGCCAGGATATCGCAGGCCGCTACGACCAGATCGTCGCCGACCAGCGCCAGGCGATCGCCACAGCGCAAAAGACCGCTGCGGCAGCCGAGATTGACCGTGATGCCCATGCCGCCAAAGCGACAGAGCTCAAGGGTCAGTTCGAACAAATGAAGACAGAGGATGACGCGACTGAGCTCCGTCTGAAGGCCGCGCTCGACGCCGTGGAGGCCCGCGAGGCGAGCTCACGCGAGACTGGCAACCGCCTCGTTCGACGTCTTGAGGATTCCAAGCGCATTCGCGACAAGGTGAAGGCCGAGCGCGACGCAGGTGTCGCCGCCGCACAACAAACCGTCGACGCCACGCGCGCCCAGCTCGAGACGCTACGTCATGAGTACGCCGAGCTGCAACGCAATCCCTCGGCAAATCCCGCCAACTATACGGTGCGCACCAGCGAACTCTCGATGCAGATCTCCGACACGGCAGATGCCCTGCGTAAAGCCGAAGAAGATGTCCCGCGCATCACCGCCGATCTTGAGCACTCGCTTGCCGCAGCCGAGCAGGCCGTCGAGCAGTCTCAAGCCCCTATCGCCGACGCAAAACGCGCGCACCAAGCCGTGACGACCGAAGCCGATGCCGCGCGCGACGAGTTGCAGACGGCAAAGACTGCCGCCGCGACGCGCCAGCGCGAACTGCGCGAGAAAATCGCCGCCGAGGACAAGGCACGCCACGACCAAGAGCAGACCATCGCCAACGCCCAAGCAGATGCCGCGCACGCGCAGTCGATCATCGAACAGGCGACCGAGGTGCACGACCATCCCGAGATCACCGAATCGCTCGCCGGGTCCTTGGCACGCGACAAGGCCGAGCATACCGAGACCGAGCGCGAAGTTGCCCAACTCGAGGCCACCGAAGACGACGTGCGCAAGCGAACCCGCGACTCACGCGTCAAATTCACCGGAGCCATCGCCTGCATCATCGCCGTGATTCTGGTGATCATCCTGATCTGGCTGTTCGCGAGCAAGTAAACCAGCTGCCAAAAAACGCCCCAACGCAGTTGCGGTGAGATAGTTCCTGTTGATCCCTCAAAAAGGCCAATTCAAGAACTATCTCACCGCAACTTTTTGATTGGTGCAAGGCAACCTATCCCTCTTGCACCGATCTCTTGAAATAAGGAGTGTCCCCAGGTGCCGGTACAAAAAGAACGTCCCCAAGTGACGCCTTCGCAAGAGTGTCCCCTTTGACTAGTCATTTAAGAACGTCCCCAATGACTACAAGTGCCAACAACGGCGACGCCGATGCCTTGGCAAAGTCAGCGAAAACCCGCCAGAGCGAGCAAGGCGACCA
>CABUBS010000200.1 GCA_902489855.1 uncultured Collinsella sp. | reverse complement strand
TTGAACGCGGGATCGTCCGGGTCGCACTCGATCTGGGTGACGACGGTTGCGGCGTGCCAGCGCTTATAGCGCTTGTGCATCTCGCGGCCAATGCCCTGCTGCAGGTGATAGCCGATGTAGCCCTGGGACATGGCGCCGCACTCGGGCAGCGGCATCTCGGGAGTGCCGATGGCGTCGTGGGCGGCGGCGAAGGCGTTCTGGATCATGCCGACCTGCGGGCCGTTGCCGTGGGTGATGATGATCTCGTTGCCCTGCTCGATCAGGCCGAGAAGAGCGTGAGCGGTGTTGCTCACGGCCTCGATCTGCTCAACGGGGTTGTTGCCGAGGGCGTTGCCGCCAAGGGCGACGACGATACGATCGGGCTTGCCAAGAGGCTTAGACATTGCTGGAATCCTTTCTGTAAAAGGCCTACAACCCATTAATAACCTGCGTCCGTGCGATACGCGAGTTTATTAAGGTTTATATTCTCTTTATCGCTCATTTTATTCATTTTGAAAATAGCGGAACGGTGAACGGTCGTTTTTGTCCGCTCAGCGTACAGAACTCCAGCTCAGACATATCTACGTAATTTACGTGCGACTTTATTTAAATGAAGCGAGGATTATGTCGGATTATGCAAACTACATCTCTGCTAAACACAAAACGGACAGCGCAATATCTTACTCGCGCTATGCGAGATTCTATGCACTTATAAGTCAAGTATGCACCACTGCAAAAACAAGGGGCTTTTCATCCAGCAAAAGGAATAAAGAAGCGCTCCGAAAAGGCGGCAACAGCCAAGTCCCCCATCCATCCCCAAAGTGGCGCGAGGTTTCGCGGCAAAGCCGCGAAACAGCGAAAGGAACGGGATACCCGGCCAACTACGTCCTTCATCCGCCCACACAATCCGAGGACATAGTCGTAGCAGGATCTGAGGGCTGACCTTCGCGGACACTCCGCAGGACGAAAGAACCCCCGCCGCACGTAGTGCGCAGCGGGGGTTCTTTCATGTCCGAGGACGTCCGCGAAGGTCAGCCCTCAGATCCTGCGGTGGGAGACCTAGGCCTCGTTGTACACCGTCTTGAGCTTCAGCAGGTGAGCGTAGCGGTCCATGGCGGCCTGCTCATTCTCCTTGAAGAGCTCCTCGGCGCGCTCGGGGAAGGAACGCGTCAGCGAAGCGTAACGGGCCTCGTTCATCAGGAACTCCTGATAACCGCCCGCGGGCTCCTTGGAATCGAGCGAGAACTTCTTGCCGGCAGCAGCCTCGGGGTTGAAGCGGAAGAGGTTCCAGTAACCGCACTCGACAGCCTTCTTCATCTCGGCCTGGCAGTTCTGCATGCCACCCTTCTTGATGGAGTGCATCTCGCAGGGGCTGTAGCCGATGATGAGGGACGGGCCGTCGTAGGCCTCGGCCTCGTGAATGGCCTTGAGGGTCTGAGCCGGGTTGGCGCCCATGGCGACCTGCGCCACGTAGACGTAGCCGTAGCTCATGGCGATCTCGGCCAGGGACTTCTTCTTGGTCACCTTACCGGCAGCGGCGAACTGAGCGACCTGGCCCAGGTTCGAGGCCTTGGAGGCCTGACCGCCGGTGTTGGAGTAGACCTCGGTGTCGAAGACGAAGACGTTGACGTTGTGGCCGGAAGCCAGGACGTGGTCCAGGCCACCGAAGCCGATGTCATAGGCCCAGCCGTCGCCGCCGAAGATCCAGAAGGACTTCTTGGTGAGGTAAGCCTTGTCGGCGAGGATCGCCTTGGAAGCGTCGCAGCCGCACTTCTCGAGCTCGGCAACGTAGGCAGCGGCAGCGGCCTTGGAGGCCTCGGCGTCGTTGACGGAGTCGATCCAAGCCTGGCCGGCGGCCTTGAGCTCATCGGACGGACCATCGGCAGCGATGATGTCCTGGGTAGCGGCGATCAGCTTCTTCTGGACGGCCTCGTAACCGACGGCCATGCCCAGACCGTGCTCGGCATTGTCCTCGAACAGGGAGTTGTTCCACGCCGGGCCGTGACCGTCCTTGTCCTTGCAGTAAGGAGCGGTGGCAGCGGGGTTGCCCCAAATGGAGGAGCAGCCGGTGGCGTTGGAAATGAACATGCGGTCGCCGGCGACCTGGGTCACCAGACGTGCATAGGCGGTCTCGGCGCAGCCGGCGCAGGAGCCGGAGAACTCCAGGTAGGGCTGCTTAAACTGGCTGCCCTTGACGTTGGCCGCGATGAGCTCCTTCTTCTCGGAGACGTTCTCGACCATATAGTCCCAAACGGGCTGCTGGTCCATCTCCTGCTCGGTGGGAACCATCTCGAGGGCGCCCTTGGGGCAAACCTTGACGCAGTTGGTGCAACCCATGCAGTCGAGCGGGGACACAGCCATGGTGAACTTCATGCCCTTGGCCTTGGGGCCCATGGCGTCGAGCGTGCGGGTAGCCTCGGGCGCGGCGGCAGCCTCGTCCTCGGTCATCGCGAACGGACGGATGGTGGCATGCGGGCACACGTAGGCGCACTGGTTGCACTGGATGCACTTGGTCTCATCCCAGTGGGGAACGACCACGGCGACGCCGCGCTTCTCGTATGCGGAGGCGCCCAGCTCAAACTGGCCGTCGGCGCAATCGACGAAGGCGGAAACAGGCAGGCTGTCGCCGTCCATGCGATCGATGGGCTCGAGCAGGTTCTTGACCTGCTGGGCGATAGCGGACTTGGTCTCCTCGGAGAGCTCGACGGGAGCGACATCCTCGGCGGTAGCCCAGTCGGCCGGAACCTCGAACTTACGGAAAGCGGTAGCGCCGGCATCGATGGCCTTGTGGTTGGCGTCGACGATGGCCTGGCCCTTCTTCATGTAGGACTTGGTAGCCGCGTCCTTCATGTACTGCAGGGCGTCCTCGGCGGGCAGGACCTTGGCCAGCGCGAAGAAGGCGGACTGGAGCACCGTGTTGGTGCGCTTGCCCATGCCGACCTTGGCGGCCAGGTCGATAGCGTCAATCAGGTAAACGTTGACGTTGTTGTTCGCGATGTAGCGCTTGGCCACGGCGGGCATGTGCTCGGCGAACTCCTCGTCGCTCCACTGGCAGTTGACCAGGAAGGTGCCGCCCGGCTTGACGTCGCGGACCATCTTGAAGCCCTTAACGATGTAGCTGGGGTTATGGCAGGCGACAAAGTCGGCCTTGGTCACGTAGTACGGCGAGCGAATCGGGGAATCACCAAAGCGCAGGTGCGAGACGGTGACGCCGCCGGTCTTCTTGGAGTCGTACTGGAAGTAGGCCTGGACGTACTTGTCGGTGTGGTCGCCGATGATCTTGATCGAGTTCTTGTTGGCGCCGACGGTACC
>CABUBS010000199.1 GCA_902489855.1 uncultured Collinsella sp. | reverse complement strand
CCGCGGCACCGGAGATGATAGGCATGCTGGCCCGCCGCCACCGCGATTCTGGATGAGATTGACGAGCCCGCTCCTGTTGCAGCTCCCGCTCCCGTCGCTGCCCCTCAGCCTGCTGCCCCCGCCTATGTCGGCCGTCACAGCGCTGTGTTCCCCGAGGATACCGCCCGTATCTCGCGCGAGAGCATCGAGCGGGCCGAGGCTATTGCCGCCGGCATTATGGAAAATCGTCGTCACGAGCGCGTCAATCAGATCCTCGAGGAAGAGATCGAGCGCCTGCAGTCCTCTACCGCCAAGCGTACGGGCCGTGCCTATCTGAGCGTTATCGAGGGCGGTACCGCCAGCTTCGCGCCGCTCCGCGCGGAGGCATAACTTCTGCATGGTTAAGATCAATCGAAAATGGGCGGTCGTGACCTGCCTGATGGCGCTCTTGATCTGGGGCAATTCGCTGGTTCCCGGCTCGGGGTCGGGCTCGCTGAGCCTGACGGTCATGGAAGCTATCCGCGGTTTCCTGCACGGCGTGGGACTTCCATATGAATGGGTGACCAACTTTGTTGTTCGCAAGTGCGCGCATTTTACCGAGTATATGGTGCTCGGCATCCTGGCAACGCACGCCTTTGATCTTGAGGGCCGGCGCACCTTTGACGTGCTGCTGCCCACGGCGGTGTTCCTGCTGCTGATTCCCTCGATCGACGAGACGATTCAGCTCTTTGTGCCGGGACGCGCCGGCATGATCACCGATGTGATGATCGACTGCTGTGGAGCGGCAACGGGCGTTGTGCTCCGATATCTCTTACGGTCGCTGATGCACGCCAAAAAGGCCGCCTAGGACGTATTGTTTGGTCCTAGGCGGCCTTTTTTATTTGAGGGCTTATATGGGGCGTGGTGGCGTCGTTCCGTAGGTTAGATTTGCCGAGCGCGCCACGCCCTGTGGGTGCGTCTGCTACTGAAGCGCCTGTGCGCCCAGGGCCAGGCAGCCCATGATGCCCTGCTTGCCCTCGAGGCTGTTGTTGACAATGTAGGTATCGATGTCGTTGACCTCGGGCGTGACGATATAGCCGTTGAGCATTTCGGCGCACTTTTTGCGTGCGAGCGGCACGATGGGGGTGTGGTCGGCCACGCCGCCGCCGATGATAATCTTTTGCGGTGCGTAGCACAGCGTGTAGGTCATGAGCGCCTGTGCCAGATAGCCGGCGAGCAGGTCCATGGCCTCCGGGTCATCGGCCATCTCTCCGGCGCTCTTTCCACCCCAGCGCTTTTTAACGCCGGGACCGGCGATGAGGCCCTCGAGGCAGTTGTCGTGGAAGGGGCAGCCACTGTGCTCTCCGATGGTGTCGCGCGGGTCGCGAGTGACCAGGATGTGGCCGGCCTCGGGATGCATCATGCCGTGCACGAGCTTACCGCCCGAGAGCACGCCGGCGCCCACGCCGGTACCGATGGTCAGATACACCACGTCAGTGAGGCCCTGGGCGCAACCAAAGGTGACCTCGCCCAGGCAGGCGACGTTGACGTCGGTGTCGTAGCCGCAGGGAATATTGAGCTCGTTTTGGATGGTGCCCAGCAGGTCAAAGTAACGCCATCCCGTTTTGGGCGTCTCCAGGATCTTGCCGTATTGGGGCGAGGCGGGGTTGACTGCGGTGGGGCCAAAGGCGCCGATGCCCAGCGCGGCGATGCCCTTGTCGGCAAACCATGCGTTGACGGCCTCAACGGTCTCCTGCGGGGTCGTGGTCGCAATCTGCTCGCGTTCCAGGACCGTGCCGTCTGCATAGCCCGTGGCGCAGACCATCTTGGTGCCGCCGGCCTCGAGCGCTCCGATAAGCTGCTGCTCTGCCATAGTATTCCTCTCTCCGGGATGAGTTGCTTCTTCTCTAAAGTATAGCGCTCTAAAAAATAAATTAGGTCGCTATAAAAAGAAACCTCGTGGCCCAACGGGTTCACGAGGTTTCTTTAGTGCCTTTAGTTACTGGCCGTCCTTACCCGCGCGGCTCGATTTTATCACGCAGAGACTTGAGGTTTTCGAGTGCGGCGTTAAGCGTTTCGTCTCGCTTGGCAAAGTGGAAGCGGATGAGGTGGTTGACGGGCTCACGGAAGAAGCTTGAGCCGGGCACGGCGCCCACGCCCACCTTGGACGCGAGGTCCTCGCAGAAGTCGAGGTCGCTGTCGTAGCCAAACTCCGAGATATCCATCATCACGTAGTAGGCGCCCTGCGGCACGTTATGCTCAAGACCGATGCTATCGAGCCCCTGACAGAATAGGTCGCGCTTGGCGGTGTAGAGGTCGAGGACCTCCTGGTAATAGCTGTCGTCGAAGTTGAGGGCGGTGACGACGGCCTCTTGCAGGGGAGCGGCGGCGCCCACGGTCAGGAAGTCGTGGACCTTCTTGATACGCTCAGTAATCTCGGCAGGGGCGATGGTATAGCCCAGTCGCCAGCCGGTGATGGAGTAGGTCTTGGAAAGCGAGCTGCAGCTGATGGTGCGCTCGAACATGCCGGGCAGCGTGGCCATATAGACATGCTCGTGGGGCGCGTAGACGATGTGCTCGTAGACCTCGTCGGTGATGCAGTAGGCGTCGTACTTTTTGCACAGATCGGCGATAAAGGTGAGCTCCTCGCGCGTAAAGACCTTGCCGCAGGGGTTGGACGGGTTGCACAGGACAATGGCCTTGGGGTCGTTGTCGCGGAAGGCCGCTTCGAGGACCTCGCGATCGAAGTCGAGGCTCCCAGGCCATGTCGCCGGGGTTCGCGACCGTCATCATGGCGGCCATCATGGCCTCGGTGGAGCCGCATGTGACTACGATATTCTCGTTGGGGTTCACCGGCATGCCCATAAAATGCTCCTGCTTGGCGGCAAGCGCCTCGCGCATGGCCTGGGAGCCCCAGGTGATGGAGTACTGGTGGTAGAGCGGCTTGGGGTCGGTGGCGATGGTGCTCAGGCTGTTGAGCAGCTGCGCCGGGGGATCGAAGTCAGGGAAGCCCTGCGAGAGATTGACAGCGCCGTACTTATTGGAGATGCGTGTCATGCGGCGGATGACCGAATCGGTAAATCTTGCCGTGCGGTTGGAGAGTTCTTTCATGACGGTCCTTTCGAGGATTTGCAGTGGGGCAAGTTTACTCCTATGAAACCGGTGGGATTTGCTCGAAATGGTCTCGAAAAACTCTTTTCAAAATTCTTGAAAATTGGGGCTTGCATCGCGTGGCGTTCCTTGCAATAATAGTCGAGCGCGAAGCGCACAGGACACGGTGGGTGTAGCTCAGTTGGCTAGAGCGACGGGTTGTGGTCCCGTAGGTCGAGGGTTCGAGTCCCTTTACCCACCCCAGTTCTTGCTTCGTGTTGATATCGGGTCGTTAGCTCAGTTGGCAAAAAAGACGGCCAACTTTCGCTGACCGTCTTA
>CABUBS010000198.1 GCA_902489855.1 uncultured Collinsella sp. | reverse complement strand
CGGCGCGGACGGTCGCTGCGCTCGGAGCGCTCGCGACGCGGACGCTCACGGCGCTGGAAGTGCTCGCCGTCGCCCTCGGAAGCACCCTCGGCGCGAGCCGGGGCCTCGGGCTTGTCAAGACGATCGAGCGAGATCTTGCCGCGATCGTCAACCTCGATGACGACGACCTTGACCTCGTCGCCCACGTTGAGGACGTCCTCGACCTTCTCCACGCGGCCCTTGGCGACGCGAGAGATGTGCAGCAGGCCGTCCTTACCGGGCAGCAGGTTGACGAAGGCGCCGAAGGGCTGGATGGAGACCACGCGACCGGTGTACTCCTCGCCCGGCTCGGGAACCTTGATGATGAGCTTGATGCGCTCGACAGCCTGGTCCACGGACTCGCCGGTGCCGCCGACAAAGACGGTGCCGTCCTCCTGGATGTCGACCGAAGCGCCGGTCTCATCCTGGATACCGCGGATGACCTTACCGCCGGAACCGATGACGTCGCGGATCTTGTCGGTCGGGACCTGGATGGAGACGATGCGCGGAGCGGTGCTGCGCGTGGTGTGGCGCGGCTCGGGGATCACATCGAGCATCTTCTGCAGGATGAAGGCGCGACCCTCCTTGGCCTGCTGCAGAGCGCGGGCCAGGATGTCGAAGGTGAGGCCGGTGGCCTTGTTGTCCATCTGCAGGGCGGTGATGCCCTCGGTGGTGCCGGTGACCTTAAAGTCCATGTCGCCCAGGAAGTCCTCGAGACCCTGGATGTCGGACAGGACCACGGTCTTGCCCTCCTCCTGGATCAGGCCCATGGCGATACCGGAGACCGGGCGCTTAATGGGCACGCCGCCGTCCATAAGGGCGAGCGTGGAGCCGCAGGTCGAAGCCATCGAAGAGGAGCCGTTGGACTCCATGACCTCGGAGACGACGCGGATGGCGTAGGGGAACTCGTTCTCGTCGGGGAGCACCGGAAGCAGAGCGCGCTCGGCCAGATTGCCATGGCCGATCTCGCGGCGCTTGGGGCTGCCCATGCGGCCGGTCTCGCCGGTGCAGAAAGGCGGGAAGTTGTAGTGGTGCATGTAGCGCTTGCCCTCGGTGGGCTCGATGGTATCCAGACGCTGGCCCTCGTTGAGCATGCCGAGCGACAGGACGGAGAGCACCTGGGTCTGGCCACGCTGGAACAGGCCGGAGCCGTGAACGAGCGGCAGGTAGTTGTCCTTCACCATGATGGGGCGGATCTCGTCGGCGGCACGGCCGTCGACGCGCTCACCGGTCTCGACGACCATGGTGCGCATGGCCTTCTTCTCGAGCTTCTTGAGCGCCACGGGGATCTCGCGCTCCCAAGCGGCCTGCTCCTGCTCGGTAAACTCGGCACGGATGGACTCCTTCAGAGCCTCGACCTTGCCGATACGGGAGAGCTTGTCGGCGTCGCGAAGGGCGGCTGCCATCTCGTCGTAGTGGGCGAAGATGCGCTCCTGGACCTCCTCGACGGGCTGGTCGAGCGGGTACTCCTTCTTGACGATGGGGCCGTTGACCTGCTCCCACTCGGCAACGAACTCGTCCTGAGCCTGGCAGAAAGCAGCAAGGGCCTCCTGGCCAAACTTCATGGCGGCGAGCATGTCGTCCTCGGAGATCTCCTCGGCGCCGGCCTCGACCATCGAGATGAAGTCGGCAGAGCCGCCCAGCTCCAGGTCCAGATCGGAGTTCTCGCGCTCCTCGTAGGTGGGGTTGACGATAAACTCGCCGGTCTCCACGTTACGGCCGATGCGCACGCAGGCAAGCGGACCCTCGAAGGGCACGCCGCCGAGCGTCATGGCCAGAGAAGCACCCATGACGTTGATGACGTCGAAGGGGTTGACCTGGTCGGCAACGAGCGAGGTGGCGACGATGTGCACCTCGTTGCGGAAGCCATCCGGGAAGCTCGGGCGAATCGGACGGTCGATCATGCGCGCGGTGAGCGTAGCCTTCTCACTGGGACGGCCCTCACGCTTGAGGTAGCCACCCGGGATGCGGCCGGCGGCGTACATCTTCTCGCTGAAGTCGACGGTCAGCGGGAAGAAGTCGTAGTTCTTACGCTCCTTGGAGACGACCACGGTGTCGAGCATCGTGGTGTCACCCTGCTTGACCAGGCAGGCGCCGGTGGCCTGCTTGGCAAGCTCGCCCGACTCAAAGGTGTAGGTCTTGCCGTACAGCTCAAAGGTCTTGGATACGAGTGTCATTGTTCTCCTTTACCCCGCAGACCCCTTGCCTGCGGGCTTCTCATGTGACGCGGGCCCCCTGCCCCCGCCACGCTTCAGAGCGTGATTGTTCGCGCCCTTACACAAAAAGAGCGCCCCGCTGCGCAGGACGCTCTTAGCATGTACAAATCCTACTGGATGTTGTCGCGGATGCCCAGAGCCTTGATGAGCTCACGGTACTCGACGATGTCGTTCTTCTTGATGTAGGAGAGAAGACGACGACGACGGCCGACGAGCATGAGCAGGCCACGACGGGTGTGGAAGTCCTTCTGGTGGGACTTCATGTGCTCGGTCAGCTCCTTGATGCGCTCGGACAGGATGGCGACCTGAACCTTGGGGTTGCCGGTGTCGACCGGGGTGTTACCGAACTGGGCAGTCAGCTCCGCCTTGCGCTCTTTGGAAACAGTCATTGTTTCACCTTTCGTTTTACGTCGCCCGCGGGCGACTCGATTCGCCTCGGACTGGGAAGCCGCCGGTGGAGCGAGCAACCAAGGTCGAGGTACCAACAGGTCGGCATGATACCACAAGCAGCCCGCGCCTGCGCATCATCACCGACCCAACATGAATTCCATCGCACGGAGGCGTTGATCGGTGTGCGTCGCAGCCCACACATGCGAAAGCCCGAGCAGGAATGCCGCCGTATGCGGGTCGATTCGCTCGGCCATGAGCGCATCGAAGGTCATGGACATGAGGGCGCGCAGCCATGCGGTCTCACCGGTCGACACCAGTTCGGCACCTGGAACGCTCGACGCGCACGACCCGCACATGAGACCGCCCGCCTGGGGTGAAAAATACGACAGCATGGGGTCTCCGCACAGCACGCAGGCCGAAAAATCGGGTCGATAGCCAACGTGCGACAGCAGCTTAAAGACATATGCCGCCACAAGTAGGTCCATATGCGCCGTGTCAAGCCCGCTGCCCACCAGGGCAAGCGCTCGCTGCGTGATGGCAAAGGTAAACGGGTCCTCGGCGTCCTCGAACGAGCACACGCGCGCAACCTCGGCGATCGCGCTTGCGGCGCAGGTCGTCTCGTAATCGGGCGCAGCGCCGAGCGGCGCCTCCATAAGCTCGGCCTGGGAAACCACGTCGAGTGACCGTCCATGTGCGAGCAGCATATCGACCGTACAGAACAGCTCGCAGCGCTGGAGCTGGACGTGAAGGTCAAGGCCGGCTGG
>CABUBS010000197.1 GCA_902489855.1 uncultured Collinsella sp. | reverse complement strand
CATCGTTGTAGATGGCGGTTCGGGCTGCGAGGAGGCAGTCGCAACTTATTGAAGGTGGACCGCGAACGATTTCTCTATCGGGATTCGGCGTAGGGTTTTGTTGTCGGAATGCCGTAACCGCGCATCATGGCACCGAACGATTCTACGTCGTAGGTGTCCGAGAGTTTGAAATGAATGATGTTGTGGCCCATGGCGCGAAGGTTCGCGTCGCGCATGAGGGCCGCTCGATACGTTTTTGCCGCCGCCCGCTCTGCATTATTTTGAGCCTCGTCTTCAAACTTGCCCAGCCCATGCAGCTCTGCCAGCGTCCATGAGCCGTCTGGCATCTGCCAGCCATAATCTGCTAGATAATAGCCAGCGTTTCCCGGCCGCGTTATCTCAACTTGAAGCTCGGGCGCGGCAACCCCAGCGAGAATCATCGCTGCTCTCGCCTCAGACTCACCGCCATTGCCTGACCTGCCATCCATATAATCAAAAACGTCAAAAGCACGCGCGATGCCATGCAGCCCTCGACAATTTGCCTGCGCATATGCTCGCAGCTCTTCGCGCTCGACATCGTACTCACGGGCCAAGCCATCGACATAACCCAGCGCATAGCGAAAGGCGCTCGATCGCGCGATATCAACAACCGTTCGACACGGATCCGTCAGTGTAAACAGACCAAGCCGCCACACTTCGCCCGGGCGCCAGCGCTTGTATTCAACGAACTCATACGTATCACGCCTTGTAGACCGTGGCAGCAGCACTTGCACTTTATCCAGAAGCGTATACGCCGAGCCGATGCCGTAGAGCAGCGCTGCTGTCGCTCCGCAGAACACAGCATCCGGTTCAACGACCGCAATAGCGGATGCCAGCTGAAAGATACGATCTTCAACCCCAAGATTATTCCAATAGACCGGATCCGCATACACGTGGTTGTAAAGACGAAGCATGAGCTCTTCCTGCATAAGCTCACGCGCGCGGCGTTCATCCCAAGGATCAATTGTTATAAGCAGCTGTCCATCTTGATGAATTCCAACGGCCGAGAATAGCATCCTTGCATATGACTGCGGAAAATGTTTGCCTTTATCGAGCATGGCCAACCCCATAACCATCACGGCGGAGAGAATACCATTACGCTATCGCATGCTTCCGTTCGCAGGCCTTGCCAAAAGCTGACCAAAAGCTTGACGCCGCAGGTCAGAGCTTCAAAAAATATTTCCACTCTCGGTAGACGGTCGCTACGACCCTCCCAACGGCATCAAAATCCAACCTTACAAATAGTTGCGGTGAAATACGGACTACATGGGCCATAAAAGCCGAAAAACAGTCCGTATTTCACCGCAACTTAGGTGGGGATGTGGGGTCCCCGGCACGTTTACGAAAACGGCTCTGATCCCAAAGGGAATCAGAGCCGTTAAGCTATCTTATGGAGCGGGCGACGGGAATCGAACCCGCGTCATCAGCTTGGAAGGCTGGGGTTCTGCCATTGAACTACGACCCGCAAAAATGGTCGGGATGACAGGATTTGAACCTGCGACATCCTGCTCCCAAAGCAGGCGCGCTACCAAACTGCGCCACGTCCCGAAGGTGTTGAGCAGCTAAGGTCTAAACCTTGCGTGTCCCAAAGCGAAGGAAATTATAGGGGAGACTCCCCGCCTGTGCAAGCGCAGAAACCCTAGCTCCTCGAATGTGCGACAAACTTGCTGTGGAGCAGACCGATCACAAACGCCGCCACGGCAACCGGCGCCCACGCGGCACCGATATCCGCCAGCGGAAGAACATCAAACGGTAGCCACGCGCCCGCAAAGAACGCATCGCGGACCGAGGTGATCACGCTCTGCACGGCAACCACACCGCCGACCCAGACCCACACCTGCGGATGAGCGTCGCAAAAGCCGTGTACCAAACCCATGAGAACCAGCACGATGGCGACGGGATACAAGGCGTTAAGCATGGGCACCGAGAACATAAGGATCACGTCGAGGCCCACGTTGGAGAGCACGCACGAAAACGCTGCGAACACAAAGGCGAGAACCGCAAAGGGACGGCGCATGGCCTCCTCGGAAGCCTCCGCTCCCCCTTTAACCACATACGTCTCGCAGAAGTAGCGCGAGCAGCAGCTGATGAGGCCGATGCACACGTTCATGCAGGCGAGGAAGAAGATGGCGAAGACCACGACCGTGCCGGCAAGGCCAAAGTGCATGGAGGCAGAGCGGGCAAGGATGGCGGCGCCGTTGGTGGCGTCGGGCATCACGGTGCCGAGCTGCATTCCGGCAAGGCCCAAGCCACAGTAGATGATGGCCATGAGCACGCCGGCGATAACGCCGGAACGCGAAATCTCAAAGGCCACGCGCTTGTCATCGGTAACACCCAGCTCGTGGATGGTCTCGGCGATGATGATGCCGAAGGCGAGCGACGCGAGCAGGTCCATGGTCTGATAGCCGGTCAAAAAGCCCTGCACGGCAGCGCCTGCATCGTAGGGAGCCTGAGGCGCGGCAGCGGGTCCCAGCGGCGAGATCACGGCAGCACCCACAACCAGCACGATGAGCGCAATGAGCGCAGGGCCCGTAATGCGGCCGAGCACGCGTGTTATGACACCCGGACGCAGCGTGAGCACAAACGCGACGACAAAGAAGCCAACGGCAAACACCAGACGAGCCGTGCCAAGCGAAACGCCCTCGGGCAGCAGCGGCACCAGCATCTCGAAGGCCGTGGAGCTCGTACGCGGAATGGCCAGGCACGGGCCGATGGCCAGATACACCGCCGCGACAAAGAACTCACCGAACTTGGGGTGCACGCGGCCGGCAAGCTCGCGCGCCGTTCCGGCAAGCGCCACGGCGATAAAGCCCATGACGGGCAGGCCGATGGCGGCAATCAAAAAGCCAACCATGGCAAGCGGTGTGGCCGTGCCGGCCTGGAGCGCCAGCAACGGCGGAATGATGAGGTTACCGGCGCCAAAGAGCATCGAGAACAGCGCAATGCCGACGGTAACGACATGGTCGGAGCGCAGGCCGCGCGGAGCGGATGAGGCCATAGGCACACCTTTCGGGTCGAAACAAAAACGGGACAGGCAAATACACCCGTCCCGCAAGTATAAACGGTCTAGCAGCTTTAGCAGGCTAAATCGCACAGAGCATCGATAGCCGTGTCGACTTCTTCGGTAGTGTTGAAATACCCAAACGAGAAGCGGACGACGCCCTGGCGCTCGGTCCCCAGCGCACGGTGCATGAGCGGGGCGCAATGGGCGCCGGGGCGCGTCGAAATCCCCCACCCTTGCATGAGCGCATCCGAGATCTCGGCAGAGTCGATATCGGCTACGTTGAGCGACACAATTGCAGAGCGCGTCGGCTGGTCAAAGGCGCCGTAAAGCTTGATCTCCGGGATTTCGCGCACGCCGGCAAGAAAGCGATCAGCG
>CABUBS010000196.1 GCA_902489855.1 uncultured Collinsella sp. | reverse complement strand
CCCATTCCCTCGGAACAGATCGACCCGGCCCCGGCTCGGGCAAGCTCGCTACTTGCCTCTCGCAGCTGTATCACGAGCATAAGCACGGTACCGCCGCCGGCTATGCCAAGTTCGAGACCTTCCCGGTCTGGAATCTTCCTCTGACGCATCCGGTCAATATTGCCTACGAGGCCGCCACGGCTGACCTCGACGACGCCAATATCATCGATTCGTTCCACCTTGAGGCCTACAACAAGACCACGGTCAACTACAACCGCGACGTCGAGGCCTTCCCGGTAGTCCGTGCCCTGATGGAAAAGATCCTGGGCAAGAGCCCCTACCAGAGCCCTACGGACATGGGCGTCAATATGGTCGGCTTTGCCATCACCGATGACGATGCCTGCCGCGACGCTTCCAAGATGGAGATCGTCCGCCGCTACTTTACCGCGGTCGAAAATGTGCGCCGTACCGGCGTGGGCGATGAGCAAGTCGACCGTCTCAAGATTATTATGAAGAAAGCCGGCATCGATAAGAACTACTCACCGGCGCGCTCGGCGGCCCTCACCAGGGAGCAGCTGACGGGTGGTCCCGTGGGTGCCATGGTCATGCCCGATGGCTCCGTGGTGACCGGTAAGACCTCCACGCGCCTGGGCGCCGCAAGTTCGCTCATTATGAACGCCCTCAAGCATGTCTCGGGCGTCGACCTTGAGCTCGAGGTCATTAGCGATGAGGCGATCGAGCCCATCAGCAAGCTCAAGACGCATTTTCTCGGCAGCAAAAACCCGCGCCTTCACACCGACGAGACGCTTATGGCGCTGTCGATCACCTCGGCCACGAGTGAGACGGCCGCTCGCGTCCTTTCGGGTCTGGAGCAGTTGCGCGGTTGCGATGCCTTCTTTAGCGTGATCATCTCGCCGACGGACGAGACGGTACTGCGCAAACTGGGTATCAACGTGTGCTGCGAGCCCAAGTTTGAGCGCCGCGGTTTCTTCCATCGCTAAGTTTGAAGCACCGCGGTAATTGCATTGCATTTTGGCCGTATCGGGTTAGCGCCCGGTACGGCTTTTTAATCAACAAAGCGCCTATTTCGGCGAAAAATAGCTGTTTACCTGCCTGGAAACAATTTGAGCGGTATACAATAACCGTAACTGTTTCATCCTTAGCGGGATGCCGCATGATGGATATTACCTGCCATCGTGAGGTGTGTCGGTCGCGCACGGCGCGTTAGATGCTCGTGCTCGGTTTGAGGAGGCTGCTATGGCGGGCAAGGGTCGTGCGAGTGTCAACGATATGAAGCGTGTCGAGGTGCTGGTGTTGATGGAGATCGACCAGCAAACTGAAGACAATGGCGGGCCGTATGGTTTCTCGCGCAAAACGCTTGCCGAGCGCGTGGGGGTTTCGCCGTATCGTGCCCGCGCCGCAATCGATCGCTTGGATTCCGAAGGCATGATCGATGTCGTCTCGCGTTATAGCGACGACGGCGGTCAGCTTGCAAATGGCATTTGCCTCACCGAACGTGGCGAATGGTATCTTGAGGGCGTCCGTACCGGCATGCTCGTTCAAGAAATGCTTGAGGACGCGGTTGCTGATCGATAGCAGCATGTAACCCTTGCCATAGCGACGCCGCCTGGGAAACCGGGCGGCGTTTTGTTTCAAGATTGAGAAATGCAATCGCACGCGAGAAAAATTGCGAACGGTCCGCGGCGCGAGTATTACAATGAAGACCCGTAAGATGTGGATAAACAACTTCTACGGGAAGCGCAGGTAACTCAATATGACCAAGCATGTGTTCGTAACCGGTGGCGTGGTTTCGTCCCTGGGCAAGGGTATCACCGCGGCCTCGCTGGGCCGTCTGCTCAAGTCGCGTGGCTACAAAGTAACGATGCAGAAAGCCGACCCGTATCTGAACGTCGACCCCGGTACCATGAGCCCCTTCCAGCATGGTGAGGTCTTCGTTACCGAGGATGGTTACGAGTCCGACCTGGACCTGGGTCATTACGAGCGCTTTATTGATGAGAACCTGACCCGCGATTCCAACTTTACGACCGGTGCCATCTACAAAAGCCTAATCGCCCGCGAGCGTCGCGGCGACTTTTTGGGCGGTACCGTGCAGGTGATTCCCCACGTCACCAATGCCATTAAGGACAAGTTCCGCCGCATCGAGGAGCAGACCGGCTCCGATGTAGTCATCACCGAGCTGGGCGGCACGATTGGCGACATCGAGTCCCAGCCGTTTGTCGAGGCCATCCGTCAGTACCGCAAGGAGGCCGGCCCCGAGAACGTCTGCTACATCCACGTGTCGCTCGTTCCCTATATCGCCGCCGCCCACGAGGTCAAGACCAAGCCCACGCAGCATTCCGTCAAGGAGCTCCGCAGCTTTGGCATCCAGCCCGATATCATCGTGCTGCGCTCCGACCACCATATCGATGACGCTATCCGCGGAAAGATCGCAAGCTTCTGCGACGTCGACACCGATTGTGTCTTTACCAACGAGGACTGCGCGAGCATTTACGATGTTCCGCAGCTGCTTGCCGAGCAGGACTTTGACCTGCGCATTTGCGAGCGCCTGGGTCTGGACCCGCGTGAGCGCGACATGAGCGAGTGGAACGAGTTCCTGCGCAAACAGAATCACGCCAACCATCACGCCGACAAGGTGAAGATCGCCGTCGTGGGCAAGTACACGCAGCTGCCCGATGCGTACCTGTCGGTTATCGAGGCCCTGCACCATGCGGGCGTCTTCTACGATCGCCATGTGGACGTCCAGCTGGTCGACGGCGAGAGCCTCGACGAGCAGAATGTCTCCGAGGTTCTGGGCGACGCCTCGGGCATCTTGGTCCCCGGCGGCTTTGGCAAGCGCGCCCTGGAGGGCAAGATCCTCGCGGCCGAGTTTGCCCGTGAGCACAAGATTCCGTATCTGGGCATTTGCCTGGGTATGCAGGTGGCCGTGTGCGAGTTCGCCCGCAACGTCGTCGGCCTTGCCGGCGCCAGCTCCTCCGAGTTCGATCCGGACGGCCCGTTTAGCGTCATCGATCTGATGAGCTCGCAGGAGGACGTGACCGAGAAGGGCGGCACCATGCGCCTGGGCGCCTATCCGTGCAAGCTCGCCGCCGATACCCTTGCTCGCGAGGCATATGGCGAGGAGCTCGTCTACGAGCGTCACCGTCATCGCTTTGAGTTCAACAACGCCTTCCGTGACCAGCTCGAGGACGCCGGCTTGGTTATTTCGGGTCTGTCGCCCGACGAGCGCCTGGTCGAGATGGTCGAGCTGCCGCGCGACGTGCATCCGTGGTATGTGGCAACCCAGGCTCATCCCGAGTTCAAGAGCCGCCCGACCAACCCGCAGCCGCTGTTCCGCGAGTTCGTGCGCGCTTCGATCGGCCAGCACGAGGGTGTCGACCGTCTGCAGGATGCAGGCCCTTCACGGCCGCAAGCGCACGCTC
>CABUBS010000195.1 GCA_902489855.1 uncultured Collinsella sp. | reverse complement strand
TCGGTCAGGGCGTTGGACTCGCGCTCCTTGCGTTCGGCCCTTTTGCCCTTAATGGCCGTGACCACAAAGTAGATGACCGCGGCGGCAACGATTGCGCCCACACACAGGCCAATCGAGCCAAACATTGCTGTCAATTCCATACCGCGTCACCTCTCTTTTAAACGGGACATTCAAGATAGCACCTCAATACCCGCCACCACAGCTCCTTCACGTTCGCCGGCCCTTCGGTCTAACGGATGGCGCGGCGGGGAAAAATCAACTCGTCAAACGATTTAGCATTCGCAATTCCGGCTGCATCGCGCCGGCCGTCATCACATAGAATCGAGCTTCCATGGATACCCTCAACGATCTAAATGAGCGCGTCGACGCCTTCGTCGGAACCAGCTCCTTCGACACGCCTGCCGCGGCAAACGACCAAGCCACCATCGATGTGCCCGCCGAGGTTCACGAGGACATCGTCGCCTCGGTCGATTTCTCCGAGGTCGAGCTCGCAGACGAGTTCACCGAGCCCCAGGTAGCCGTGACCCCCAACGGACTGCTCCCCATGGAGCCGCTGCCCATCGACGGGCGCCTGCGCAAGGCGGCCCTTCGCATGCCCGACGAGATCGAGGAGGCCAGCGGTTTCACGCTCTTCGGCCGTCGTATCAAATCGCTCATCTACACCACCGACGTGGCTGTCATCCGCAACTCCAATGCCGATGCCGTCTTTGCGGTCTATCCTTTCACACCGCAGCCGGCCATTACGCAGGCGCTGCTGACCGTCGCCGAGTGCCCGGTCTTCGTAGGCGTGGGCGGTGGCACCACCACCGGCAAGCGCTCCGTTCAGATGGCAGCCGTCTCCGAGATGCAGGGCGCGGCGGGCTGTGTGGTCAACTCCCCCGCCACCGCCGAGATGGTCGAGCACATCACCAACATCGCCGACATCCCCGTCATCGCTACGGTCGTTCGCTGCGACGACGATGCCCACGCCAAGGTGCGCGCTGGAGCCAAGATTCTCAACATCGCCGCTGGCAAAAACACGCCGCAGGTCCTGCGCGAGCTGCGCGAGCACTATCCCAACCTGCCGCTCATCGCGCCGGGCGGCAAGACGCCTGAGAGCATCCGTGAAACCATCGCCGCCGGCGCCAACGCCATCATCTGGACGCCGCCTTCGGCACAGCAGCTACAGACCGACATGATGCAGCGTTATCGCAAGATGAAGGAAGACGCCACGCCCGTCATCTCGCACGACGATGTGCCCATTATCGACCAGGTCTCCGCCGCCGAGGTCAGCCAGGTCGAGAACATGAATCCCGACGTGCCGATTCCCGACGAAGTCATCGAGCGCGTCGCTTCGATCCACGAGCGCGTCGAGGAGCATCGCGCCAACCGCGGCCTCAAGCCGTCACTGCACGGCTTCTTCTTCCGCGGAAAGAAACGCTAACCCCAACAGCAAGGCCCGCCCCACAAACGTGAGGCGGGCCGTTTTCGTTTGAGCAATCATGCAGCGATGTGATGGGGCAAACTAATCCACGCGCTTGTCGCCCATAAAGAAGAGCGCCACCGTACCAGGTCCGGTATGCGAGCCAATCAGAGTACCGATGTTATTGATCTCAATCTTGCCTTTAAGCTGCGGAATCTGTTCCTCGATCAGCGCCGCAACTGCCTCGGCATCCTCGCGGCACGCCGAGTGCGACATGACGCACTTACCCGAATAATCCGCACCGTCCTGCACGTGTGCCATCATGGTCTTAGCCATCTCGGAAATCGCGCGCTTCTTAGTGCGAATCTTCTCACGTGGCGACAGCCCACCTTCGCAATCGACCGTCATAAGCGGGCAAATCTTAAGCGCCGTGCCGATGATCGCGCTCGCAGCCGAAATGCGACCGCCGCGCAGGTAGCTCGACAGATCGGTCGAGAAGAACCAGTGATGCAGGTTGAGCTTGTGCTCCTCGATCCAGGCAGCCGTCTCGTCGAGTGAAGCCCCGCTATCGCGCACGTCGGCGGCACATTCCGCCAGCAGGCCAAAGCCCGAAGACGCCGCCAGCGAATCGATGACGCGCACCTTGCCGCCCTGAGGATAGCGATCCGCGAGCATCTGTGCCGCAACGCAGGCCGATCCATACGTGCCCGAAATACCCGACGACAACGCCAGGTGCAGCACGTCTTTACCCTCGGCAACAAACGGCTCCCAAAACTCCTCGTACTCACCCACGCTCACCTGAGACGTCTTGGGCATGGCGCCCGCGGCAATCTGGGCAAAAAACTCGTCCGGCGTAATCGACTGATACAGATCGTCCGTATAGACAACATCGTCGATCTCGTAATGAAAACACACGACAGGGATATTGCGCGACGCAAAGAACTCACGGGTTCGGTCGGCGGCGGATTCACAGGTCAGGACAAAATCACTCATATGAGGCTCCTTAAGTATTGCTGCGCAAATTATCGCACAGTGAGCCTACATACGGTACATATGTCCACTATTTACCAAATCGAACCAAAAATAGCGAACATCTTTACCACCATCGTTTCCACCGACCCCACGCATAAATATCTGAGAAAACACCCTCTATCGTCTCCACTCAACCGCCATATCTACCTCCACTAAATCGATTTAGCAAACCGTTCGGCTAACAATTCGGCCGCCCATCCCCAATCGAAACAAAAGCGGCGCATACTGATAAACGTTTGACACTGTTTATCAGTTTTACCAGCCCTATCGGAAGGTGTTTCATGGTCGCATTCGATCGCAATCCGCAAGACTTCAAGTATCTGCGCCTGCTGTCGAGACAGTTCCCCACCGAACAATCCGCATTTACCGAAATTATCAACCTCTCGGCCATCCTCAACCTACCCAAAGGCACCGAGCATTTTATGAGCGACGTGCATGGCGAGTACGAAGCCTTTATGCACATCCTCAACAACTGCTCGGGCGTCGTGCGCGAGCATGTCGACGAAATCTTTGGCGAAACGCTCTCCTTTGACGAGAAGGGCGAGCTGTGCACGCTCATCTACTACCCGCGCGAGAAGATCGACCTGGTCCGCAGCCAGCGCGAGGACTCGCCCACCTGGTACAAGACGATGCTTGACCAGCTCATCATGGTCGCGCGCTCGCTTTCAAGCCGCTACACGCGCTCCAAGGTGCGTAAGGCCATCCCGCGCGACTACGCCTATATCATCGACGAGCTGCTGCACACGCACCCGGACGAGAACAACTATCGCGTGCGCTATCACGAGCGCATCGTGGAGTCCATCCTGGAGACCGCAAGCGCCGACGACTTTATCGAGTCGCTTGCCTCGCTCATCAAGCGCCTGGCCGTCGACCACCTGCACCTGGTGGGCGACATCTTCGACCGTGGCGGCGGCGCGGCCAAGATTATGGACCGCCTGCTCACCTACCATTCACTCGACATCCAGTGGGGCAACCACGACCTGCTGTGGATGGGGGCAGCACGTTGATGGCCTTGATCAGCGGGGTGAT
>CABUBS010000194.1 GCA_902489855.1 uncultured Collinsella sp. | reverse complement strand
GTCGAGCCGTTACGGCGTTTGGTAAAACGCCGTAACCCCCTAGTACATCTTTGCGCCGGCGGGGATGGAGGCGTCGAGCTGAATCAGGTTGAGGCGCTCCTCGCCCTCCTCCTCGTGGACAGCGCTGATCAGCATGCCGCAGCTGGGAATACCCATCATCTTGCGCGGAGGCAGGTTGGTGATGGCGAGCAAGGTCTTGCCAACCAGGTCCTCGGGCTCGTAATAAGCGTGAATACCGGAGAGGATGGTGCGGTCGGTGCCGGTGCCGTCGTCGAGCGTAAAGTTCAGCAGCTTCTTGGACTTCTTGACGGCCTCGCATGCCTTGACCTTCACAGCGCGGAAGTCGCTCTTGGAGAAGGTATCAAAGTCGACGAACTCCTCAAACAGCGGCTCAACGGCGATCTTGGAGTAATCGAGCGTGGGCTTAAGCGACGTAACGAACGGGCTCGCGGCGTTGCCGGCCTCGGCAGCCTTGGCGGCAGCGGCACCGGACTGGAAACCCTTCTCGGGCTTCATGTGCGGGAACAGCAGCACGTCGCGGATAGAAGCCTGGTTGGTGAGCAGCATGACCACGCGGTCGATACCAATGCCAATGCCGCCCGCGGGAGGCATACCGTACTCGAGGGCGCGCACGTAGTCCTCGTCGTACTCCATGGCCTCGTCGTCACCGCCGGCCTTCTCGGCCATCTGGGCGGCAAAGCGCTCGGCCTGGTCGACCGGGTCGTTGAGCTCGGAGAACGCGTTGGCGTACTCGTGACCGGCGATGACCAGCTCAAAGCGGTGCGTCAGGCGCGGGTCGTCCTCAAAACGCTTGGCAAGCGGGCTGACCTCGATGGGGTAATCGCACACGAACGTCGGGTTGACGATGGTGTCCTCGCCCAGCTCATCGTAAATCTCGGCGATGATCTTGCCAGCAGTCCACTCGGGCTTGATCTCCAGGCCCTTCTCGCGCGCGGCGGCAGCAAGCTCCTCGACCGGCGTGTCGATGGTGACCTGCTTGCCGAGCACGTCGGAGACGATGTCGGTCATGGGACGGCTGGCCCACTCACCAGAAAGGTCGATGGTCTGGCCCTGGTACTCGATGACCTCGGGGTTGCCGATGGCCTTGTTGGCAGCCTTGATGACACCTTGGGCGAGTGCCTTCATGCCCTCGAGGTCGGAGAAGGCACGGTAGGCCTCCATCGTGGTGAACTCGGGGTTGTGGGTAAGGTCCATGCCCTCGTTACGGAAGATGCGGCCGATCTCGAACACGCGCTCAAAACCACCGACGATGCAGCGCTTGAGGTGCAGCTCGGTGGCAATACGCAGGTAGCACTCCTGATCGAGCGCGTTGAAGTGGGTAATGAACGGCTTGGCAGTAGCGCCGCCTTGGATGGTCTGCAGGATGGGGGTCTCGACCTCCATGTAGCCGTCGGACTCCATAAAGCGACGGAAGGTGGAGAGAATCTGCGAACGCTTACGGAAGGTCTCGCGAACGTCGTCGTTGGCGATCAGGTCGACATAGCGCTGGCGATAGCGGGTCTCCTTGTCGGAAAGACCGTGGAACTTCTCGGGCAGCGGACGAACGGCCTTGGAAAGCAGGGTCGCGCTCTTAGGGGCAACGGAAAGCTGGCCGCGCTGGGTGCGCACAACCACGCCGGTCACGCCCAGGATGTCGCCCAAGTCGAAGGCTTTGAGCGTATTCCAGGCAGCCTCGTCCATGTCGTTGATGCGGCAGAACAGTTGAATCTCGGCAGTCGCATCGCGCACGACGATGAACATGATCTTGCCCTGACCGCGCTTGGCGACCACACGGCCGGCGATCTTCACGACATCCTCGGTGTCCTCACCATCGGCAAGATCGGCGTACTTAGTCTCGATATCGGCGACGTAGTCCTCAAGCTCAGAGTGCTCGGGATAGGGGTTCTGGCCCGCCTCGAACAGGGCGGCGCGCTTGGCCAGGCGGGTGGCGCGCTCGTCGTTGAGCGTCGATGCCTGATCGGCGGCGTTCTGGTTCTCTGCCATAAGTTAGCTCCTCAAACTAAAACGCTCCCCAGGATTCGGTCCCAGGGAGCGAAAACATACCTTTACGCGGGACCGTGGTCTAGCGTGCGATCTTGGCGATGGTGTAGACGCGAGTCTTGCCGGAAGGCGTAACGACCTCGACGGAGTCGCCCTCGCCGTGACCGATGATGGCGTGGCCGACCGGAGACTCGTTGGAGATCTTGTGCTCGAGCGAGTTGGTCTCGGTGGTACCGACGAGCGTGACTTCCATGACCTCGCCGTTGGGATCAATCAGCGAAACGGTGGAACCGATGGAGACGGTCAGGTCGCCCGTGGTGGCAGCAACCTGAGCGTTGGCGAGGATGGCCTGGATCTCGGCAATACGAGCGGCGTTCTGGGCCTGCTTGTCCTTAGCGGCGTCGTACTCGGAGTTCTCCGAAAGGTCGCCGAACGCGCGGGCTTCCTTGATGTCCTCGACGATCTCCTTGGCGTAATCGCCCTCACGCCAAGCGAGCTCCTCGACGAGCTTCTGGCGGCCCTCAGCGGTCAGTACGATCTGGCTTGCGTCCATACGGATATCTCCCCAACTCTGATCAAACAATCAACTGTCAACAAAACGAAAAAGACCGGCTAGCCTGCGGGCAAGCCGGTCAGGTGCTCACCCCAAAGGGATGGGACTACTCTGCGTCCGCGTCGCTGTCCTCTGCCTGCTTCTTCTTGGCAGCAGCGAGCTTGGCCTCGAGCTCAGCGATCTCCTTGTCCTCCTCGGACTGCTCGACCACGACCTCCTCGGCCTGCTTGGTCTCGGCCTTATCGTCGCCCTCCATACCCTCGCGGATATTCTTGACGGTAGAGCCGAGGGACTTGCCGAGCTTCGGCAGGTTCTTGGGCCCGAAGATAATCAGGACAACGACGAGAATAATGATGAGCTCAGGAGCCCTCAGTCCAAACATGTAGACCTCCACAATACAGCGAGACAAGCTCGAATGAGTATACCGCGGGTATCGCGGTATCACAACAATAGCTAAAAAAAGGGACCGCAAGAAGCGGTCCCTCCTCATGCTCTGGTCGGGTTGACTGGATTTGAACCAGCGACCCCTGCGTCCCGAACGCAGTGCTCTACCAAACTGAGCCACAACCCGTTAGCTCGACTATAGTAACAAAGATTTCCGTCGTGTGCTAGAGAAATTTTTACTTCTTTGGCACTTCGACGCGAACCGTGTTGGGAATGAACTGCGTCGCGCAGGACCACCAGCCGTTTTGCCGGGCAGCGTCGGCAAGCCTTTCGGCCATGGCGGCGGTGCCGCAAATGGCAAACGAGCAGGCACCCGATCCGCACACATCTACAGCAACGGTGCCGTCCTGTTTACGCAGCCAATCGAGAACCGTTTGAATCTGCGGCTCCATCTGTGCGGAAATGACACCCAAGTTGTTATGGATGAGTGCATATGCCGTCTCGGCATCACCAGCACGCAAGGCAGAAGCTATCGCGCCGGGCTCGTCCGCAGGCACCGGGGCCTCGTCAAAACGTCGATAGGCTTCAATTGTCGGGCGGCCCCTCGACGGATG
>CABUBS010000193.1 GCA_902489855.1 uncultured Collinsella sp. | reverse complement strand
CCGTCGTGCCGATTGCGGCGTTAGCGCGCGGACCCGTATCGGTGTCGTGAATACCCACGAGCTCGATGCGAGCGGCATCGTCCTTGCGCAGCGTCAACTCGTAGCCACGCAGGCGGATCTCGAGCGGATCGCCCATGGGGGCGTACTTCATCATGGTGACTTCGGTGCCCGGCGTTAGACCCATGTCCAAAATATGCTGTCGGAGTGCCTGATCGTCCGATGCCACCGATGCGACAACGGCGTCCTTTCCAATCTCGAGTGTATCGAGCTTCACGTCCGTGTTCCTCCCCCGGCGCCCACAGGGCGTTGTATTTATGTTCACCATGGCTAACCGTTTGCCATGGCTAACCAATTGTAACCATGCATGATAGCGCGAACACACAACGACGTTCAATCGACAGATCGGTGCGATGGGGACAGGCAGGAGAGTTCAGGGCCATAGTTTCCCGATGAGGCCTCTCGGGGAAACTACATCCCAGAATTCTGGCTCGAAACGGGATATGGTTTCCCTAACAGGCCTCTTACGGAAAATGCATCCCAGAATCCCCGCTCGAAACGGGACGCGCTTTCCCAGTCGAGGCCCTATGGGAAACTGCGTCCCACCTTGAAAGGCAAAACTGGGATGCAGTTTCCAGACGGGACATCAAAAACAAAGTTGCGGTGGAATAGTTCCTGGATGGGCTGGTTGATGCCCCAGATCGGAGCTATTTCACCGCAAGTTATTGAAGGGCTGGGATGCCCGTCCTCTTACAGATGGCGCTCCAGAAAGCGGAAGGCCAGGCGGATCCAGGGACGGACTGCCACCTGCTTGTCCTCGTTGTCGACCGCGGTGTTGGCGTTGCCGAGCGAAAGGCCGTGACCACCCTGGTCGAAGACGTGCATCTCGCATGCAACGCCCTCCTCGGCCATGCGCTGCGCAAACGGGTAGACCTGCGCGATCGGCGCCGTCTTGTCGTCGGACACGCCCCACACAAAGGTCGGTGGCATCTGACGCGAAACATGCGTGGTGGGGCAGATGTCGGCCAGATGCTCGTCAGTTGCCTCGCCGCCCGTCACCATCGACAGGTAGTCGTTGAGCAAATCGCGCCCCGTCTTGCCGCCCGTCTTGGGCACACGCAAGTCAATGCGCGGATCGCGCGTCTGCATGTCGCGCACATAGGCAAAGTCGAGCAATGGATAGCCCAGCACCACGGCATCGGGACGAATGTCGTCCGGACGCGCCCCGGCAAGTGCCGCAAAGGGGCCGGTCTTCCACTGTGTTGCCAGCGAGGCGCAAATCATGCCGCCAGCAGAAAAGCCCACGACGCACACGCGCTTAGGATCGACATGCCACTCGTCGGCGTTGGCGCGCACCGTGGCGACCATCTTGGCAAGATCTGCCTGGGGGTGCGGAAAGCTCACGTCACCCGTAGAACTCGTGACATAGTTGAGCACAAAGGCCTGGTAACCGTGATCCAAAAACGCAAACGCCACGGGATCCTGCTCATGCGGAGCGATATGCGTAAACGCACCTCCGCCGCAGATAATCACGGCAGGGCGGCGGCCATTCGGTTTATCGGGCAGCGGCTCGGCACCCAAATACGTAAAGGTCGCCGGATATTCCTCGGTCGGCTCCTCGCCCCACAGCGCATGGTTCTCGACAATCATATGTGCTCCCTTCGCGCAAATTAAGCGCCCTTGTTTTTTGCCTTCAAGCGTACCCCACTTGAACCCGTGGCGCAGAAACACTCCGGCAATAAGTTTCCCTTCAACTGATATATCACATAATCCCAGTTCAGAGGTATCTTTGAGCAGCGTAGAATAGGGGCGTTGACAAAGCCGCGAAACACATATGAAACGTTTCCGGCAAACCAAACGCGCGATATGCGCCTATTTAAGTTGGAGGCAACTATGGGTCTGCTCGATTCGCTTAAGTCCACCTTCACCTCGACCGGCGAGGCGTCCGTTCCGCCCGCAGCAAGCTTCGCTACCCGCGAAGGCGTCATCTATGCCCCCGTCAACGGCGTGCTCGTCAACCTGAACGAGGTTCCCGACGAGACGATCGCCTCGGGCATGCTTGGCCAGGGCTATGGCATCGAGCCCATTACCGGCACCATCTATGCGCCCGCCAACGGCCGCATCGGTGCCACCACTGTCACCAACCACTCCATCGGCATGATTACCGAGGACGGCCTGCGCGTGTTCATCCATGTTGGCCTGGGCACCGTGGAAATGAACGGCAAGGGTTTTGCCCGCTTTGTCGAGATGGGCGATGTGGTCAAGGCAGGCCAGCCGCTCATCAGCTTCGACCGCGAGGCCATTAAGGCCGCTGGTCACGAGGACATCGTGACCGTCATCGTCTCCGAGCTCGATCGTCTTAAGAGCATCGACCATGTCGGCGAGTCTGGAACGCTTATCGGCGGCAACCCGCTCGTCAAGCTTGGCGACCCGCTGCTGGTTGCCAAGACCAAGTAGCCAGGCCCCGCGCCACACAGCCAAAAGGCACCTCGTCAAGCGCCCACGACCATTAGGCCGCGGGCGCTTTTCGTTTGAAAAACCATCCCGCCAATGCCTTATCTGTATAGCCCAAATGAGCCGAGCTGCTAGAATATCGAACTGTATGGATAACTATCATTCAACCGTTATGGGAGGATACGTGAACCGCACCAAAATCGCGCAGCTCTATGCCGATGCCGAGTCGCTCGGCGGCCAGACCGTCACCGTCGCCGGCTGGGTCAAGTCCGTCCGCGACATGAAGAACTTTGGCTTTGTTACGCTCAACGACGGCAGCTGCTTCCGCGACCTGCAGGTCGTCATGAACCGCGAGGCACTCGACAACTACGACGAGATCGCCCATCAAAACGTCTCGGCCGCACTCATTTGCACCGGCACCGTCAAGCTGACCCCCGATGCGCCCCAGCCTTTCGAGCTTTCTGCCACCTCCATCGAGGTCGAGGGCGTCAGCGCCCCGGATTACCCACTGCAGAAGAAGCGCGCAACCGTCGAGTTCCTGCGCACCCAGCAGCACCTGCGTCCGCGCACCAACCTGTTCCGCGCCGTGTTCCGCATCCGCTCTGTCGCGGCTGCCGCCATCCACCGCTTCTTCCAGGAGCAGGGCTTTGTCTACGTCAACACCCCCATCATCACCACGAGTGACTGCGAGGGCGCCGGCGAGATGTTCCGCGTGACCACGCTCGACCCCAAAAATCCGCCCCTCACCGAGTCCGGCGAGGTCGACTGGAGCCAGGACTTCTTTGGCAAGCATGCAAGCCTCACCGTGTCCGGCCAGCTCAATGCCGAGAACTTTGCCATGGCCTTTGGCGACGTGTACACCTTTGGCCCCACCTTCCGTGCCGAGAACTCCAACACCACGCGCCACGCCGCCGAGTTTTGGATGATCGAGCCCGAGATGGCCTTTGCCGACCTTAACGACTACATGGATAACGCCGAGGCTATGCTCAAGTACGTCCTTAAGGACGTCATGACAACCTGCCCCGACGAGCTCAATATGCTCAACAAGTTTGTGGACAAGGGTCTGCTCGAGCGCCTGGACCATGTCGCCAACTCCGACTTTGCCCGCGTTACCTACACCGAGGCCGTCGAGATCCTGGAGCAGGCCGTCGCCGCCGGTCACAAGTTTGAC
>CABUBS010000192.1 GCA_902489855.1 uncultured Collinsella sp. | reverse complement strand
GCGCAGACCGCTATCGGCGATGGCTTGGTCAAAGAAGCCCAGGCATTTGCCGATGAGCTCGCTGCGTGGCGACACGATCTACACCAGATACCCGAGCTCGGTAACAATCTTCCGCAGACGTCTGCCTATATTCAGGCGCGTCTGGACGAGATGGACATCCCCCATACCACGCTCGTCGACGGTTCCTGCGTCGTTGGCCTGATCGGTGCCGGTGCGGCCGTGGCGGCCCAGGGCAGCGGTACGTGCACGGACGATCAAGCCGGCACGGTCATCATGCTGCGCGGTGACATGGATGCCCTTCCCGTCGCGGAAGAGTCGGGCGAGCCTTTTGCCTCTGTCAACGGCTGCATGCATGCTTGCGGCCACGATATGCATGCGACGGCCCTGCTTGGTGCCGCCCGCCTGCTCAAGGCTCGCGAGGCCGAGCTTGTCGATGCCAATGCCACGGTTAAGCTGCTGTTTCAGCCGGGCGAGGAAACCTTTGAGGGCGCCCGCGCTGCCATTGCCGATGGCCTTCTGCAGAACCCGCGTCCCCAGGCGGCTTTCGCCATGCACGTTAACAGCCAATCGCCACTCGGCCTGGTGCTCTATGGGAGCCCGGCGCTTTCGGGCGTGTACGGTTTCCGCATTACACTGCAGGGCAAGGGCGGCCATGGCTCGAGCCCCGAGATCTGCATCGACCCCATCACGGCGGGCGTGCATGTGCACCTGGCACTCCAGGAGCTCATCTCCCGCGAGGTGCCGGCGGCCAAGGAGGTCGCACTCACCGTGGGTAAGTTTGCCGGCGGACAGGCGGCAAACGTCATTCCCGACACCTGCGTGCTCGAAGGAACGCTGCGCGGCTTTGACGTCGAGCTCATGGCGCATCTTAAGAGCCGCATTGCCGAGGTCGCCAATGGCGTCGCGGCAACGTATCGCACGCCGGCGACCATCGAGACGCTCTCGGACGTTCCGCCGCTGGTGCTCGACGACGATATGACCCAGGCATCGCTGGGCTATGTGGGTGCGACGTTGCCCAAGGCAGCTTTCCTGCCGTTGTTCCACGCCATGGCGAGTGAGGACTTTGCGCTTATCTCGAGCGAGATTCCGAGCGCGTACTTTACCGTGGGTGCCGCTGTGACCGATACGGATGAGCATTTTGCCCAGCACCATCCCAAGGCGCGCTTTAGCGATGCCGAGCTGCCGCTCGGTGCCGCGGCTTATGCCGCCGTCGCCCTTGGTTTTGTAGCGGACCACAAGGAGTAATCAATGTCCCAGCAGCGTAAGCTCTTCCCCGGCTGGCTCGTGGTGGCCTCCGGCTTCGTGATCATGGCCACGTGCTACACGATTTTCGTCAACTGCATGAGCCTGTTTCAGCCGCTGATCGTTAGCGATCTGGGCATTTCTCTTGCGCAGTACAACATCTCCAATGCCATCTCCACCGTGGTGAGCGTTGTGGGTTCGCTTGTGATCGGCCACGTCGCCGATAAGGTGAGCGGCCGCGTTCTGGGCTCCCTCACCGTTATCGCCACCTCTGCCGTGCTTGTCGGCATGAGCTTTGTGGGCGAGCTTTGGCAGGTCTACGTGCTCTTTGCCGTTTCGGGCTGCTTCGCCGTGGCCTCGACCCGCCTGCTCATTAGCCTCGTTACTGCCAACTGGTTTACAGCCAAGCGCGGCCTTGCTATCTCCATTGCGCTTTCGGGCTCGGGCTTTGGCGGTGCCATTCTCTCGCCGATCGTGAGCTCGCTTATCGTGAGTGTGGGCTGGCGCTCTGCGTTCCTGGTACTCGCTGCCGTCTGCATTGTGGCGGCACTGCCCATCACGGCCTACTCCTTCCGCACCAAGCCTTCCGAGATCGGCCTTAAGCCGCTCGGCGAGAACCCGGGCGATCCGTCCGTCTCGACGGCTGGCGACAAGGACGAGCGCACGGCGCCCGAGGTTAGCGTCGGCTGGTCTCGTATCAAGAAGAGCCCGGCGTTTTGGCTGCTTGTCGTCGCCTTCCTCTTTATGGGTCTCGTTAACGGCGCCATCTTGCCCAACCAGGTCACCAACATGACGAGCGTTACCGTCAACGGCGCCAAGATCGTCACGGGCGGTCACGATCCCATGTGGGCCGGTACGGTGCTTTCGGCCTATATGGTCACCGTCGTTATCGCCAAGATTTCGCTCGGCGCCATCTACGATCGCTTTGGGCTGCGCTTTGGCAACGTGCTGGGATCCGTTGCGTGCGTTATCGCTTGCGTTGCTCTGTGCTTCTCCGCGACCGATCTTGGTCCCATCGTGGCTGCCATTAGCTTTGGTGTCGGAACGTGCATGGGCACCATCACGCCTACCATTGCCGCGTCCAAGCAATTTGGCATGGCCGACCTGGGTAAGGTCACGGGCACCATTACCTCGCTCGAGATGGTCGGCGGCACCGTGGGTGCCATCGTCTCGGGCGTGCTGTTCGATGCCACGGGCTCCTTTGCGAGCACTTGGATTGTGTGCCTGGCGTGCTCCGTGGTCATGCTCGTGTTCCTGCTGGCATCCGAGCCCATCGCCGCCAAGCTGCGCGCGTGCGTGGCGGGGGAGTAGACGTCCGTCGCTCTTTTCTGTTCGCCCCGTTCTGTCCGTGGCCGCCTTGGAAGCCGAATGGATGCTCGTACCATCATTCGGTTTCCAAGGCGGCCACGGGCCTACGAAATGATCCCTTTTCCTCCGTCCCCAACAGATCGCGTGATCCGAAGGGGACGGAGGAAAACAGATCACAAACAGCGACGGCGCGTCTGGCCGAACGAGTCCCCATACCCTCGTTCGGTCAGACGCGCCGCCGCTGTTTGTGTTTGTGCCGTATAATGACCACTACCTATGACGCGATACAAAAGAAAGGTGTTTGCCCATGCAGGCACAGAAGGCGGAGGGAACCCGCGACCTTATCGGCGCCGAGATGCGCGCCTGGCAGAAGATGCAGCAGATCGCTGCCGGCGTGTTCGAGCCGTTTGGCTTTAAGCCCATCGAGACGCCCGCTATCGAGCAGGTGGACGTGTTTGTCCACGGCATCGGCCAGTCGACCGACGTCGTGCGCAAGGAAATGTTCCGCGTGTTTAGCGGCGCCAACCTGGAGCGCGTCTTTACCGAGGGCACCGATACCAAGCTTAAGCCCAAGCAGCGCCTGGCCCTTCGTCCCGAGGGCACGGCCGGTGTGGTGCGCGCCGTCGTGGAGAACAACCTAGTGCCCCAGGGCTCCACGCCGTTTAAGGCCTATTACGCCGAGGCCATGTTCCGCGGCGAGCGTCCCCAGAAGGGCCGCCTGCGCCAGTTCCACCAGGTGGGCATCGAGTGGCTCGGCGCTCCCGATCCGGCGGCAGACGCCGAGTGCATCATCATGCTCATGGAGTTTTACAAGCGCCTGGGCTTCGATCTTTCCAAGCTTCGTCTGCTCATTAACTCGATGGGCGACGCTCAGTGCCGTCCGGCTTACCGCGAGCAGGTCAAGCAGTTTATCCTCGATCACGCCGACGAGATGTGCGATGAGTGCCGCGAGCGCGCCGAGCTCAACCCGCTGCGCGCCTTCGACTGCAAGTACGACCATTGCCGTGAGATCATGGCCGACGCCCCGCTGATGGGCGACAACCTGTGCGACGAGTGCCGCGAGCACTACGAGCAGGTCAAGCGCT
>CABUBS010000191.1 GCA_902489855.1 uncultured Collinsella sp. | reverse complement strand
CATCTTCTTGCCGGTCTCGTAGAGCGCCTTGCCGTCCTCGAGGTAGCCCTCCTGGTCGAAATGCATGATCTCGATCTTCTCGGTTTCCTTCATTTGCTTCTCCTTTCTGAGGATGCCTTGACATCCCCTATGCCAACGAGCGACAGCGCCCGCCTACATTCCGTAACACTCGGCAGCTTTGGCCTTAAGCGTGTTGACCGATTCCTCGTAGCCCTCTGCCTTGACCTCCATTTGCTTGGAGACGGCATCGAGATACGGATGGACATCCCAAGAGCTCAGGCGCTCGGTGACAATTGCCGCCATCGTCTGGAAGAACACCAGGCCGGGAATCGCGGCCAGCAGCGGAGCCACCTGCGGCACCGCAATCTCGTGGGCCCTGCCCTTGGGGTGCATGGTCAAAAGGACTGCCTTCTTCGTTACCTTCGACAGCGCATCGGCGATATTTGCCAAGCGCTCCGACCCACGAGGATCGTCAACGATAAATACCAGGTAGCCCGGGGTAATCTGCATCTCGGGACCGTGGACGAACTCCTCGCCCTCGTGGTGCATGGCCGGAATCTTGATGGTCTCGCTCAGCTTGAGCGCCGCCTCTTCGGCAACGCCATAGTTGGGACCGTTGCCCACAACCATGGCCGGCACATGCTCCGACAGCCCGAGTAGATGATCCTGGACATATGCCTCGGCGGTCTTGCACATCGTGGCGTTGGCCTGGATTGCATCGTCCAGATCGCTCAAGCGCTGAGCAACCGCATCGGCATCGAGTACGCCCAAAGCCTGACCACCATAAATGCCAAAGAGCACCAGGTACTCGATGAGCGTCTGGACTCCCAGGGTCACAAAGTCCACCGACTCGACGCCCACGCCGTAGTCGAGAACGATATCGGCATGGTCCTTAATGGGAGCCTCAACGTTTGCCGTGAGCGCAACCGCAGCCATGTCGTTCGCGCGCATGTAGTCGAGCGCCGCAATCGTATTGGTCGAGTAGCCGCTCTGAGAAATGGCAATGTTGAGCGCGTTTTGCGGATAGGTGTGCTCGAAATCGACGAAGGCCTCGGGCGTCACGACAGACACCTGCATCTGCAGTGCATCCTGCAGGTAATCGCGGGCGCAATCGGCGGCATGGCGGGACGAACCCGAAGCAACAATGCGCAGCGCTTCAAAGGATGCGGACTGGAAAATCTCGACGAGCCGGCTTACAAGCTCGGACGAACGCTCGAGGTTCTCACCCATACGCACATGGGCAAGCTGAACGTAATCGAGCATCTTCATCGTCTCACCTCGAACAAATCAGTAGTATTTGATACCAATGACAGTTACAGGTTACGGCTTTTTGATACCTATTTGCCGACTAATCTTTTCCCATCGGCGAACGGTCGATTTTGAGCCATGTAAGGTCATATATACAGCCGGCTCAATTGGTCAAAATCGGTCAGTTTTCCCAGCCGTTATGCAAAAACACCAGCTAGTAGGTATAGGTATATCCGCCCGCATCGCCACGATTAAACGATTTGACGTACTCGATTGCCTGTCCGCTTGCATCGAAGCTCACGCACTCCAGCGTCAAGGCAAGATCGCCCTGCTCTAGCCCAAGCAGGCCGGCATCGCGCGCGCCCAGCGCTTCGATATCGAGCTTTTCCTGCGCCATGACCGGCTTTCGCCCCAACATCTCGTAGGTCTCGTAAAGGCTGAACACCGACACGTCGATCTCTTCGATAGTCGGGAACAGCAAGCAAGGAATCAGCGCCATCTCAATTGATACGGGGTCGTCGTTAATGCAGTTCAGGCGTCGGATGGAATAGAGTAGGTCATCCTCGGCGATGCCAAACAGGTCGGCGTAGTATGGCCCCGCATAGCGCTTGGAGCGAGCCAGAATGCGAACAGACGGCTCGCCTCCCGAGGCGCGAACCGATTCGCGGAAGCCACCCGTGCGCTCAAAAATAGCAGGCACTTTCTGCGCCACGAAGGCGCCCTTTCCCCGAACACGGCGAATCTGGCCGCGACGAACCAGCTCGTCCACGGCACTTCGGATAGTCAGGCGCGTCGTACCAAATTCCTCGGCAAGTTCATTCTCAGACGGAATCATCGAACCCGTTGGGTATATGCCGCGCTCGATACGCTCCTCAATGCGACGTCGAATGCGCATATAAACCGGGATGGCATCTACTGTTTCAGCCATTGTTCACCTGCCACGCTCCTCATGCCATTCTTTTCACCGTTATCGGCAAAGCGGAACTTCGTGGGCAAAATCACCGATTTGCAATGCTCCACAAAGCGCATGCCCCCATCGAATTCAATCGTGCTCTCATAGAACACCGGCGTCCCCTCTTCTTGTTGGAGAAGCTCGGCCTCCTCGGCGTTCAGGCGCGAGATCGAGATGTGCTCGCGTCCATGCTCAACGCGCACGCCGCCTTCTTTGAGCAAGACGTCGTAAAGGCTTTCGCACTCAAAATCGTGATTGGGAAGCGACGGGCAAAGCGACAGATTAACATGGGCTGTTTCGATTGAAGCCGGCTCGCCCTCAATGAGACGGACGCGCTGCATGCGGAGCAAGGGAGCGCCTACGGCCACCCCAAGCTTGTCGGCAAGTGTCTCATCCGCCTCGACCGTCTCGGTGGAAACCAAGCGAGAAGAGGGGTGCAAGCCGGCAGTCCGAACGGCATCGGAGAAGTTATACGTTTCCTGGAAGATATTCAGCGGTTTGGGAGGACACACATACGTGCCCGACCCGCGGCGGCTCTCGAGCGTTCCACACGAGATGAGCCGCGTGATGCCAGCACGTAACGCCGTACGCGAAACGCCGATATCTTCGCACAGCACACGCTCGGCCGGCAGACGATCGCCGCCGGCAAGCTGATGGTGCTGGATGTACCAAAGAATTCCCTCAACAGCACGATCTTTGGGGGGAATTGCATAAGATTCGCCTGCCATTGCACAGACTCCTCATTCAAAAATGTATGTCACCAGAATTAGGCCAGCCCTCCCATGGCATCAAACTCGGCCTTGATTTTCTCGGCGACATTCCGATACGACTTATATAGGTTTGAATCGCGTTTGACTTCGTCGGTCATAACGGGAATCTCCAATTTGGAAACCTCGTCTTTTCCCGTCTGAACCGCCACAACAACACCCATGCCAAGACACATATTACGCTTGGCAGCGTTTATTTTTGCCGCCTTCGCGGGATTTGCCAGAATACGCTGGGCAAATTCCTGTTTTGAAGGCGTCTCGTCGGCTTCCGGATCGCCAGCCTCGGCCACCTCGCACTGCAGAACATCCGCATAGTCAAAGATCTTCGGCTGCGCACCGCGCTGATGCACGGCCCACTTGCGACGCGTAGCATCCTGGTAGATGGCCGGCAAAAACGTAAACCGCGGCGGGTCCAAAATAGTATCCGTGATGGTAAACACATCGGGATCAAAGGCGTCCTGCGGGTTTTTCTTCTTGAACAGCCCCATATCAGCCTCCCGTACTAGTATTAAACAACTCAAGCCGAATATAGCACCAATTTGAAGTTGCAACGGCAACCCTTCGGTACACGGCGGCAATCACGCGCTCAGCGGAAAAGTGTACGGGCGAGGGCCGGGGTGCCTGCTTTGTTTTGAGAAGTGGGCTCCGCGAACTTCTCAAAACAAAGCAGGCAC
>CABUBS010000190.1 GCA_902489855.1 uncultured Collinsella sp. | reverse complement strand
GCTCCAGGCCGGCCTACGAGCCCTACTACAACTTTGACGAGCCGCTGCGCCGCATACCCAACCACCGCGTGCTGGCTATCGACCGCGGCGAGCGCGAGGGCAAGCTCCGCGTGCGCGTGAACGTCGACGGCGCTGCCGCCACGGCACGCCTCGGCAGCCGCTGGCCCCGACGCCAAGGCGTGTTCGCGCCCGTCTTTGACGCCGCCATCGCCGACGGCTACAGGCGCCTCATGGCCCCCTCGCTGGAGCGCGAGGCCCGCGCCAAACTCACCGTCCGCGCCCAGACCGAGGCCATCAACGTCTTTGCCAAGAATCTCGAAGGCCTGCTCTCGGCACGCCCCGTACGCGGCGCCCGCGTGCTCGCGCTCGACCCGGGCTACCGCACCGGCTGCAAGGTCGCCGTCATGGACGAGACCGGCAAGCTGCTCGACCACGGCGTGGTCTACCCCACCAAGCCGCGCCACGACGTCGCCGGCACCAAGCGCGAGCTCGCCCGCCTCGTCAAGAAGGACAGCGTCAACACCATCGTCATCGGCAACGGCACCGCCAGCCGCGAGACCGAGGAAGTCGTCTCGGAGTTTATTGCCGAGCAGGCGCCCAGCCTTCGCTACACCATCGTCAACGAGGCCGGCGCATCGGTGTACTCCGCCTCCGAGCTCGCGAGCCAGGAATATCCCGACCTGGACGTCACCGTGCGTGGCGCCATGAGCCTGGGCCGCCGCCTGCAAGACTCGCTGGCAGAGCTCGTCAAGATTCCGCCCCAGTCCATCGGCGTTGGCCAGTACCAGCACGACCTTGACCAGGCCGAGCTTTCGCGCACCCTGGGCCACGTGGTGGAAGACGTCGTCAACCGTGTGGGCGTCGACGTCAACACCGCGAGCGCAAGCCTGCTGGGCTACGTGTCGGGCATTACGCCGAGCGTAGCCAAAAACATCGTGGCCTACCGCGAGGAAAACGGCGCCTTTACCGATCGCCGCCAGCTCAAGAAGGTCCCCAAGCTGGGACCCAAGGCGTACCTCAACGCCGCAGGTTTCCTGCGCATCAGCGGCGGCAAGAACCCGCTCGACGCGACAAGCGTCCACCCCGAAAGCTACGAGGTGGCCACGGCCGTCCTGGAGCGCGCCGGCGTTGCGGCAAGCGAGCTCAGCCGCGGCGGCGTGCCCGATATCGAGCGCCGCCTGGGCAGCATCTCGGCGCTGGCAAGCGACCTGGACTGCGGCACCCTCACGCTCATCGACATCGTCAACGAGCTCAAGAAGCCCGGTCGCGACCCGCGCGACGACGCGCCCGAGGTAGTCTTTAGCCGCTCGGCGCTTTCGATCGACGACCTGGAGCCCGGCATGGAACTCAAGGGCACGGTGCGCAACGTTGTGGATTTTGGCGCGTTCGTCGACGTGGGCGTGCACCAGGACGGCCTCGTACACATCTCCAAGCTCGCCAACCGCTTCGTCAAGCACCCGAGCGACGTGGTGCGCGTCGGTGACACGGTCAAGGTGTGGGTCGAAAAGGTCGATCGCGACCGCAAGAAGATCTCCCTCACCATGGTGCAGGGGAAGTAACAGAAGTGCGAGCCGCCGCCATCCATCGTTGAACCTGCAAGTTTTTCTCACCTGATGGGAAAAACTTGCAGGTTTTGCAAGTTTTTGTTACGCTCTGAGAAAAACTTGCAGATTGGACGAACGATGAACGGGCAGCCCGTAGCAAGGGATAACTACCTCAAGAAGCTGATCGCTTTTCGCGATTCAGATGTTATCAAGGTCGTCACCGGCATGCGGCGATGCGGCAAGTCAACGTTGCTCGACATGATGCGCTCCCATCTTGCCAAAGACGGCGTACCGACCGAATGCCTTCTCTCTTTTCGAATGGAATCATTCGAGCTCGAGGGAATTCGCGATTGGCGCGAGCTTTACCGTCATGTCGTCGAGCGGATGCCGTCGAGTGGGAAGTGCTATCTCTTCTTTGATGAGCTTCAAGAAGTTTCCAGCTGGGAGAAAGCCATCAACGCGCTTCGCGTCGACAAAGACTGCGACATCTACATTACGGGCTCGAATGCGTTTTTGCTCTCCAGCGAAATAGCGACCCTAATCTCAGGAAGATACGTCGAAATCAGAATGCACCCGCTATCTTTCTCCGAATACCTCGACTTCCTTGGCCCGACCGAAGTCACGAGCAGATATGCCGTCTTTGGGAGGGAAGAAATCACCCCGCTCGACGAGTTGCTCGACCGATACCTTCAATTTGGAGGTCTCCCCTATCTCGCGATTTCCGGTCTGCCCGAACGAGAGATGAAGGACTACATCTGGAGCACCTACCAGACCATTGTCGGTCGCGACATCTTGGCCCGTGAGGCCCGCCGAGGACGGAGGGCCGTAACGAGCAGAGACCTACTCGACAGAGTTTGCGCCTACCTGGCAGACAACATCTCAAACCCAACATCGATCAACAAGATCGTCGGCTCTTTGAACGAAAGCGGGACCAAAACTTCGCACGGCGCCATCGACACCTGCGTGTCGGCGCTCGAAGAAACCTATATCTTCTCCCATGCCCTCCGCTTTGACATCAAAGGGCGCGAGGTGCTCAAAACCAGAGGAAAATACTATATCGAGGACCTTGGACTCCGCGCCTACCTCGACGGTTATCGCGGCAGCGATAGCGGACGCGCCCTCGAAAACGCCGTGTATAACCGCCTCGTCATCGATGGATATCGGGTTTTCACGGGACACATGCGAAATGCCGAGATTGATTTTATCGCCATCGGCGACGGGGCGGACCGCAAGTTTATCCAAGTCACGGACACCATTGATGAGGA
This sequence comes from uncultured Collinsella sp., assembly GCA_902489855.1. GTDB lineage: Bacteria > Actinomycetota > Coriobacteriia > Coriobacteriales > Coriobacteriaceae > Collinsella. Next base: position 833 of record CABUBS010000190.1, on the reverse strand, counting down.
AGCCACGCGCAATCGCGAACTGCGCCCCTTCGAGCTGAAATCGCTCGAGAAGGTTGCCGCCGGTTACGAGAAAATCCTCGTCGTCCGTCACGGCGATCACCCTACGGACATAGACGGCATCAGAATCGTTTCGGCTGTCGATTTTCTACTTGGGCGCTTCTAGCATCGATGTCACCCATCGCGACGATTCGTTCATCGAAGACGGAATCGCTTGACCGATTATTCGAACCTGTCCCATACGACCGTCGCCCCACGGCATGGGCAAATATACCGCTGGAGGCGCTCGATAGGCCACGTCCTGCCGAGCGCCTCTCCTTCTAAAGCGATCTGGCCGAAACTCCGAAGCGCGAAACGTCGTTCCTCTGAGCCCCACCAACAAAAATCGAGTTATGCGGCCTCGCTGGGCCACGATGACACCCCTCAAAGCGCCAAACGCAACAAATTGACGCTAGATATTCCACAAACGTCCCGTATCGGCACCCACAGAGGTACGATACGGGACGTTTTTCAGCCGCATTGCGATCTTGACAGCAATCAGAGGCCGAATAACTCGATTTTTGTTGGTGGGGCCTATTAAAGGCGCGGACTACGGCAGGATATGGAAGCCGAGCGAGGCGATATCCTTGGCAAAGCCGCGGACGGTGTCGAGCGAGACCTCGTACGGGTCGCGGCCGATGTTCTTGCGCTTGGCCAGGATGCTGTTGGGCACCGTGATGATCTGGCAGCCGCAGGCCTCCGCCTGGTAGATATTGATGAGCTCGCGCGTGGACGCCCACAGAACCTCGCAGTTGGGCTTGGCGGGGCCGACGGCATCAAGGTCAATGTCACCACCA
>CABUBS010000189.1 GCA_902489855.1 uncultured Collinsella sp. | reverse complement strand
GAGCAGGGGACTCTTAATCCCAAGGTCCAGGGTTCGACCCCCTGACGGCCCACCACACGATATCTCCTCTAAAGTCCGTCACAACGGACTTTAGCTTTGGGTCGTTAGCTCAGTTGGTAGAGCAGGGGACTCTTAATCCCAAGGTCCAGGGTTCGACCCCCTGACGGCCCACCAAAGCATGTTAAGACGGTCAGCGAAAGTTGGCCGTCTTTTTTGTTAACCGTACATGGGGTCGAACCCGTAAGGGCGCGGTGCTGAGGAAATGCGCGAGCATTTGCCAGCGCAGCGCGCAAGGCGCGAAGCGTCGCAGCGGCCGCCTGCGCAGCAGGCTGACCCCCTGACGGCCCACCAAAGCATGTTAAAGCGGCTGGCTTAGGCTGGTCGCTTTTTGTTAACCTCGCATGTGATCGAACCCGAAAGGGCACGGCCGCTTTCACAGATCGAGTCTACCCTGGGGATCGGTAAAACCGTCGGTACCTTCCTTGAGTTTCTTCTCGTCTGCCTTCACGCGACGCTCGAGCTTTTTTGTATCCTCGGCAGGCGGCAGGTTCTCGGGGACAATTCCGCGGTCGATGAGGCTGCCACGCACGCTTGTGTTGTTCTCGACGTGCTCTTGCTTGATCTGGTCCAGACCGTACAGGTCGTGTTCCTCGGCGTTGAAGGCCGTCATCGAGTTCGTAAGGTCCTTTGCTTTGATGAGGACATCGGCTAACCTGTCCGCCAATGCCGCGCTCTTGGGTATGCCGAGCTGCTGCTTCATTTCCGCCGTGCTTCTGCCGCCGAATAACGCTTCATCGCCCTTCGACTTGATAATCGCGAATCCTTTGGAGTCTACGCCGCGTTTGAATGCAATACCTGAGAGCTGTTTCTCTGAATCGGATAGCGAGTGGCGCGCCTGTAAGCGCTGAATCTCTGCGAAGCGCTGCTCTATGAGCTCTTGGCGGCGCGTCTGCACGGCAAAGTATGCCTGGGCGAGCGCAATCTCTGGCTTGTTTGAATCTCCGTTCTGGGCGATTAAATAGCATGCATAGCGCGTAAGTTTGTAGTCTTTAACCGCTCGAGCGGCGACACCGGCAATTACCATTTTCGTGGTGTCACGAAAATGGGAATCAACTGGAGTTTTGTTTGTTTCGCACGAGACTTTTGCCCTCTTAACAACTTCGGCGAAGTTTTCCCATCGCGTGTACCCCATGGGTTCCATTAAATCTCGTGCGAGCCAATACTCAACGCCGTCTTCCACATTGGCGTAGCTATCAAGTTCGACACGCCACTTCTCGATATCTCTACTGTCCATATCTCCTCCTCGCTGGCCTATTGTCTATGCGGGCTTTGCCCGCTCCGTATTCAGAATAAGGATACGCTGCCGTACGGACACGAATGGGCCCCGTGCCACTTCGAGCTCACGGGGCCCATAGATATCGAGTAGTTGTGCTCTGCTTTAGATAGGTGTCCAGTTTAATTCGATCGATAGTGCGATCCGAGACTTTCGGTTCGTTTGCACATGGCTTTGACCATTTTCTGTGCTAGCTGAATCTGCGACTGTATGCGGGCGAGCGCAGCGATTTCGCTGTCGTTGGCATGCGGCTTATTTAGAGCTGTGGCATCATCTTGAATGTTTTCAAGCTCTTGCAGCGCCTTGGAAAGGCCAACTTCGGTCCTGTTGATCATGCAGTAGGTACTCATTGTGCGTTTGAGGCAGCGGGTCAGGCGCTCGGCGTCTGCTGTAGCTATGCCATGCTGGGGGAGGGCGATATCCATCGGAGCGCCCGCCTTGGGAGCGTCCAGCGCTGCTTGAGCCGCTGATGCGCCTGCGATGCGTCCGAACACGATGCCATTGGCACTCGACAAGCCGCCGATGCGGTCGGCGCCGTGCATGCCGCCTGTTGCCTCGCCGCAGGCGTAGAGGCCCTCAACGCCCGTGTGCGCGGTCTTGTCGATTTTGATACCGCCGTTGGCGGCGTGGGCATACATCGCCACGCGCATCTCGTCGGTCGGCGCGATGCCGTGCTCATCTTGTAGCCAGGTGGCAAAGGTCTGCACAAACTCGGGGACGTCCTCGCGGGGAAAGTCGTAGTGGAGCGCCAGGCCTTCGGCGCCTGCTTGATCGATGGCAAGATCGATGGCGCGGGAAGCCAAGCGCGAAGTGAAGGGGCCATATCCGGAGCGTTGCTCAAGCAGATCGTCCAACTTTTCGTCGGCAATATCGACCGGTTGGTCGAACTTGACGTAACGCCAGGTCTTCTCGTTAAAGACAAGGTTTCGTTTGGGCTCGATAAAGCCGGGCATCATCTGCATGAATTCTATATTAGTAAGCGATGCGCCGTGCGCCAGTGCGATGGCCTGCGAGGAGCTGAGCACATCAGCCGACGTAAGGCTGCGCTCGAACAGGCCGCCTGTGCCACCGGCTGCGATGATCGTGGCCTTGGCAGCAAAGGGCACGATTCGATCTTCGGTGAGGTCGTAGAGCACGGTTCCGGTGATTCTGCCGTCCGTATCTTCAACAAGGTCGATAAGCTCATGGCGGGGGAGCAGGCGAATACCGAGCGACTCGATCCGGGTCGTCAGTGCGTCCTCAAGGGGTTTGCGGGTAAGGCCGCGCCACATGCGCGTCTTGTGGTCAAAGCAGGGGATAAACTGCTTTTGCTGAGCGCTCTCAGCGCTTTGCGGACGCTGGAGCTCAACGCCCAGGTCTTGCTCGAGCCATTCAATTGCTTGGGGAATGCTGTGGACAAACGTCTGGACAAGCTCGGGGTCGGCGACGCCGCCACCAACGGTCTGGATGGTGTCGATGAGGTCCTGTTCGTCGTTTTCGTCGACGGGGCCAATAAGGCCGAGACCCCAGGTTCCCGGGAAAAAGCTCGATCCGCTCATAGTCTTGCCGGCGCTTGCCACAGTGACGGTTGCACCCGTGCGTGCCGCTTCGATGGCGGCGCAAAGGCCCGCAATGCCAGATCCAATTACCAGTACATCAGTCGATTCCATCGGATTCCTTTCTCGTTCGGCGCATTGTCGCACGGGTGATCGGCAAAGGTATCGCAAAGATTGAATAAATCGGTAAAGGGCGAATATGGCACGTGGACGTTAGGGCTGCTTGGTGGCTCCATCTCATCACATCTCGTATTTCGCCCCAACTGATATATCGGCATTGGCTACCCTGCGACAGTGCAAACAAAAAGAGCCGCTACCCGGGTGGATAGCGGCTCCTAAGCTCAACTATATGAGCATCGCGTGGGCGCGATTAGGCCTTGAGGGCCTCCTCGACGGCGACAGCGCAGGCGACGGTGGCACCGACCATGGGGTTGTTGCCCATGCCGATGAGACCCATCATGTCGACGTGCGCAGGCACGGAGGAAGAACCGGCGAACTGGGCGTCGGAGTGCATACGGCCCATGGTGTCGGTCATGCCGTAAGAGGCAGGGCCGGCGCCCATGTTGTCCGGGTGCAGGGTACGACCAGTGCCGCCACCAGAAGCGACGGAGAAGTACTTCTTGCCAGCCTCGATGCGCTCCTTCTTGTAGGTGCCAGCGACAGGGTGCTGGAAGCGCGTGGGGTTGGTGGAGTTACCGGTGATCGAGATGTCGACGTTCTCGTGCCACATGATGGCAACGCCCTCGCGGACGTCGTCGGAGCCGTAGCAGTTAACGGCAGCGCGGGGACCATCGGAGCGCTG
>CABUBS010000188.1 GCA_902489855.1 uncultured Collinsella sp. | reverse complement strand
GCCCAATAAACCTGGCAAATAGTCCGTATTTCACCGCAACTTATTTTGGGGAAGGGGGTGCACGCTGGGCATACAATGGATGTCGTTGTGTTGAGCTTACCGGGAGGTTGCTATGTGGGCATACGAGACGACGTTCTATCAGATCTATCCGCTGGGCTTTTGTGGGGCTCCGCGCGAAAACGCCGCCCCTGTTGCCGAGGATGAGCTCGCCCAGGCTGTCAACGCCGCGCCAAACCCCGATGCGCCCATCATGAAGATCGCCCAATGGGCCGACTACCTGCAGGAACTCGGCGTTGGCGCTGTGCTCATCAACCCGCCGCTCGAATCTGATAGCCACGGTTACGATACGCGCAGCCTGCGCCACATCGACCGCCGCCTGGGTGGGGACGCCGACTTTGCCGCCGTATGCGACACGCTGCATGCCCACGGCATCCACGTGGTGCTCGACGCCGTCTTCAACCATGTGGGCCGTGGCTTTTGGGCCTTCCGCGATGTGCAGGAGCGCAAGTGGGACTCGCCCTACAAGGACTGGTTCCACATCAGCTTTGATGGCGACTCGTGCTACGGCGACGGCTTTTGGTACGAGGGCTGGGAAGGCCATTTTGAGCTCGTGAAGCTCAACCTGCAAAACCCCGCCGTGGTCGATTACCTGCTCGAGTCCGTGCGCCGCTGGGCAGAGGTCTTTGGCGTCGACGGCCTGCGCTTGGATGTCGCCTATATGCTCGACCGCGACTTTATGCGCCGCCTGCACGCTTTTGCGCGTGAGCTCAAGCCCGGCTTTGTGCTCATTGGCGAGACGCTCCACGGCGACTACAACCAGATCGTCAACGACGAGATGCTCGACTCCTGCACCAACTACGAGTGCTACAAGGGCCTGTACTCCAGCTTTAACTCGGTCAATATGTTCGAGATCGCGCACTCGCTGCACCGTCAGTTTGGCGGCGATCCCTGGTGCATCTACCGCGGCAAGCACCTGCTGTCGTTTGTCGACAACCACGACGTGCCGCGACTGGCAAGCATCCTCACCGACAAGTCGTGCCTGCGTCCCGCCTATGGCATGCTCTTTGGCATGCCGGGCATTCCGTGCGTCTACTATGGCAGCGAGTGGGGAATTGCTGGTGAAAAGGGCGGCCCCGATGGCGACTGGGCGCTGCGCCCTGCGCTCGATGAGCCTGCGCCCAACGAGCTGACGGCCTTCATCACGCAGCTGGCGCACCTGCGCTCGGCAAACGACGCGGCGGCCCGTGCTCTCAACTACGGTGCCTATCGCAATGTGGTGATCCAGAACAAGCAGCTGCTGTTCGAGCGCGCCTGCGACGACGCGACGGTGCTCGTGGCGGTGAACGCCGTGGACGAGCCTTACACCTTTGGCGCCGGCGAGCTCAACGGCTCCTTTGTCGATTTGCTTGCCGACGGCGTGCCCACGGTCGAGCTGGCGGGCTCCCTTGAGCTTGCGCCCTACGAGGTGCGCTATCTGTTGAGGGCCTAGGCCATGGCAGCGTCTGACGAGGGCTATCAACATATTGAGCATGGGTTTGAGCCCGTGTTCGACCAGCACTCGCGCGTTTTGGTGCTCGGATCGTTTCCCTCGGTGCTGTCGCGCGCTAATGCCTTTTATTACGGCAACCCTCAGAATCGCTTTTGGCGTGTGATGGCCACGTGCCTCGGTATGCCTGTGCCGCCCAACGAGGGCGATCCTTTGGCAAGCGGTGAGCCCGCGACGCTCGATGCCTCCATTGCCGCCAAGCGGGCCATGCTGCTGAACGGCGGCGTGGCCCTGTGGGATGCAATCGAGAGCTGCGACATTAAGGGCTCGAGCGACGCGAGCATCCGCAACGTTGTGCCGGCACATATCGAGCGCATTACCGGCGCAGCTCCCATTGAGCAGGTGATATGCAACGGTGGTACAGCTGGCCGGCTCTACAAGCGCTATCTACAAGAGCGCACCGGGCTGCCGGCCATCGTTCTGCCGTCGACAAGTCCCGCCAATGCGGCGTGGCGTCTGGAACGCCTTGTCGAGCGTTGGAGCGGCGCCGCTGATTGGCAGGCTTTTTCGATTTAGCAGTTTGAGTGCTCGGCAAGATGCCTCATAACGGCGTGCCAGATCGGTGTGGGCAGTGCAGGCGTGGCGCGCACCATGCCGTCGGTGTCGACGCCGCCCGTTGCGGCGCCACTGAGCTTCTGCGCGTGTTCGACGGAACACCCCATACGAACGGCGCCCACGAGCTTGTCCATGGCCTCCGAAAACGGTCGCCGCAAGAGTCCCATGCGCGGGGAGCGACGAAGCGCCGCAATGCCGCTGCCAGCGCAGATGGCAACGCCGCCACACCACAATTGGTTATGGCGCTCACATGCCTTGTGCAGGCGAACGGCGGTCTCACGCGCCTGCTCAGTGCCCTGTTGTGCGGCTCGAATCGCGGCGTAGACACGCGTTCCCGTACCGCCAAAGCGCTCAAGCGCCTGCTCGATGGCTGTCAACGTCTTATCGTCAGCCACATCTTCAATGGCCAGCACGATGCCATCGGCAACGCTGCCGGCGTCATTTGCCTTCAAGTCGACCGGGCGGGGGAGTGCGGTGCCGGAAAGCCGGGCATAGGCGGCGATGGCATCCTGCAGGTCCCAGAGCAAAAACTCAAGATCGGCGCTATTGGGAATGCTGATATACGCAATGGTTTGCAGCGTTTTTGGTACATCGCCGCGCGCGGTCGGCTCCATGCTGCCTCCTTTCCGGTTGGTTTCCGTTTAGGTTACACCGTCCGGCGGCGCCCCGCCGCGCTATCCTAGTGCAACCCTTACGAAAGGAACGCCATGCGACTGCCCATGAATACCTCGCTTGCCACGCTCAAGCCCTCCGGCATCCGTCGGATTAACGCGCTCGCCGCCCAGCATCCGGGGTGCATCGCGCTCGCGCTCGGCGAGCCCGATTTTCCCACGCCCGATGTGATTAGCGCCGAGGTGACCGCCGCACTGGACCGCGGCGACACGCACTATCCGCCCAACAACGGTCGCCCCGCCCTGCGTGAGGCGTTATCTGCCTACATGGGGGATGCGGGCCTTACGTTTTCGGCGGACGAGGTCATTCTGACCGACGGTGCGACCGAGGCCCTGTCGGCAGCATTCATGGCTATGCTCAACCCAGGCGACGAGGTCATTATTCCCACGCCGGCCTTTGGCCTGTACGAGAGCATCGTCGTGGCCAATCACGCCAAGGCGGTCTTTTTGGATACGGAGCCTGCGCAATTCCAGATTGACGAGGACGCACTTCGTGCTTACGTGACGCCGGCGACCAAGGCCATCGTCATCTGCTCGCCCAACAATCCTACGGGTTGCATCCTCAACACGGCGTCGCTCGACGCCGTGGCGCGCGTGGCGGAGGAGGCGGGCATCTACGTGGTCTGCGACGATGTATACAACCGCCTGGTCTACGTGGACGGCTACGAGCGCTTTGCCCAGCGCCACCCGGAGCTACGCGAGCAGACGGTGGTTATCGAGAGCTTCTCCAAGCCCTGGGCCATGACCGGCTGGCGTTTGGGCTGGCTCGCAGCGGCAGCTCCCGTCATCGCCGAGATCGCAAAAGCCCACCAATACTTAGTATCGAGTGCTGTCTCCTTCGAAATGGACGCCGCAGCCCGAGCCCTCACCGTCGACCCCACCCCCATGCTCGAAGTCTACCGACATAATGCTTGGGTCGGTGGGCTGATGTGT
>CABUBS010000187.1 GCA_902489855.1 uncultured Collinsella sp. | reverse complement strand
TCGATCTGCTCGGCGAGGGCGTCGATGGCCGCCTCGCCGCGTGCTGCAGCGCCACCAAAACGACGCTCAGCCGCTCACGTCCGCGCAACTCGAGAACGAGGTCGACGAGACCCTCGACGCCCTCAAGCAGCGCGACAAGCTCGACAGCAGCCGCGAGGTCGCCCCGCTCGTCCCCGCCGAGGACGCCGTGCACGTCGACTCCACCGCCCATACCATCGACGAGGTCGTCCGCATTATCGAGGGCCTCATCAACCAAAGGAGGTAGCCCATGCGCCTGTTTAAGCAGACGCCCGAGGACTATTACAACGCCCCCTATGACGAGTTTCCGGCGCTCATCCGCGGCACCGTCCTCGTAGTCATGGCCATCCTTTGGGCCTTCTCCAAGCTCATGTGGCGTTGGAAGGTCGAGGACGCTGACCTGCTGTTTGAGCGCCAGGAAGGCCGCGGCAGCGTGGTCATCTGCAACCACACCTCGATGGCTGAGCTCTTGGCCGTGGAGACGGCGCTGTTCTTTGGCGGCCGCCGCATTCGCCCCATCTTTAAGTCCGAGTTTGCCAAGAGCAAGATTGTGCGCTGGGCTTTTAGCCGCGTTGGCGGCATCCCCGTGGAGCGCGGTACTGCCGATATGAAATGCCTGCGCGCCGCCCAGCACGCGCTGCAGCGCGGCGAGGACGTCCTGATCTTCCCCGAGGGCACGCGCATCCGCTCGCGCGAGATCAAGCCCGAGGTCCACGGCGGCTTTGCGCTCATCGCTCAGATGGGCAAGGCGCCCGTGAACCCGCTCGCCATCTGCGGCTGGTCCGACATCACGCCTGCGGGCAAAATGATCATGCGTCCCAAGAAGTGCTGGATCCGCGCCGGCAAGGCCGTCTCGCTTTCCGACGCGCCGGCCGGGCTTAAGCGCACGGAGCGTCTGGCCTGGTTTGAGTCCGAGGCCATGAACCGCGTTTACGCCATGCGCGATGAGCTGTGCGCCGAGCATCCGGGCAGGTTCTAACCATGGGAGAGAACGTGACGAACACCGCCGCGGCCGCCGCTGAGGAGGTCGTCCCCACCATTGAGATTGCCGCGCATGCCGGCACATGCTACGGCGTGCAGCGCGCGCTCGACATGGCACTGGCCGCAGCGCCGCAGGCAGGGGAGTGCGCTCAGGTCCATACCTTGGGTCCGCTCATCCATAACCCCATCGTGGTGCGCGAGCTCGCCGAGGCGGGCATCGGTCTGGCCGAGCTTCCCTAGACGATGCCGCATCGGGCACCGTGATCATCCGCGCCCACGGCGTGGTGCCGCAGGTGATCGATGCCGCTCGCGAGCGTGGCCTTAACGTCATAGACGCCACCTGCCCCTACGTAAAGAAAGTCCATGTGGCGGCCGAGCGCCTGGTGCGCGAGGGCTACCGCGTGGTGGTCGTAGGCGAGCCTGGTCACCCCGAGGTCGAGGGTATTCTGGGCCACGCTGGCAATGATGCGCAGGTCGTGAGCTGTGCCGCCGACGCCGATGCCCTGTCGCTCAAGGGCAAGGTGGGCCTCGTTGTGCAGACCACTCAGACCGCGCAGAACCTCGCCGAGGTCGTGGCTGCCATCACCCCGCGCGTGCAGGAGCTGCGCGTGATCAACACCATCTGCGCCGCCACGAGCGAGCGCCAGCAGGCAGCCGCATCACTTGCCAAACGCTGTGATTGCATGGTCGTCGTGGGTGGCAAGAACTCGGGCAACACCCGCCGCCTGGCTCAGATTTGCGCAGACGCCTGCGAGCGCACGCATCACATCGAGGAAGCTTCCGAGCTCCAGGCCGCGTGGTTTACCGACGCTCACCACATCGGCATAACCGCCGGTGCCTCCACCCCGCAAGAACACATCGAGCGCGCCGTCGAGCGCATCAAGGAGCTTTGCCGCTAACCATGGACCAGACCGTACCCGCATACGCCGCCGAGGTGGCCGATTACGGGCGCAGCCGCGACCCCGAGCCGGGGTATCGAGCCGGGCATGCGCGTGCTCACGGTCAACGGTGAGCAGCTTACCGACATGATTGTGTGGCTCTGGGAGGCCGACGATGATACCGTCGACCTGGAGGTTTTCGATCCGCGCGACAACACCGTCACTTCCGTCGAGCTCGACCGCTTCCCAGGAGAGGACTGGGGCCTTGAGTTCGATGGTCCCATCTTCGACGGCATGCGCACCTGTGTGAACGCCTGCGTGTTCTGCTTTATGACCATGCTCCCCAAGGGCGGCCGCTCCACGCTATATATTCGCGATGACGACTATCGCCTAAGCTTTTTGCAGGGCAACTTTGTCACGCTCACGAACTCACGCTCACGAACCTCACCGACGAGGACGTACAAAACGTCATCCAACGCAACATGAGCCCCATGAACGTGTCGGTCCATGCCGTAAGCCCCGACGTCCGCCGACGCATGATGGGCCGCAACGCCCAACGCGGCATGGACGTACTCGAGGCCATCATGACCGCCGGCATCGAGATTCACGCGCAGATTGTGTTATGCCCCGGCATGAACGACGGCGAGGAGCTGGAAAAGACCCTGCGCTTTTGCGAGGAGCACGAGCAAATCACCAGCCTGGGCATCGTGCCGCTCGGTTTTACCAAGCATCAGAACCGTTTTAGCTGGTCCTACAGCGACAAACCCGAGCTAGCGCGCGAGACCATTGCCATGATCCGACCGTTCCAGGACCGCGCCTATGAGCGCTTTGGCCGCCACACCTTCCAGATGAGCGACGAGTTCTATCTGGACGCCGGCATCGATCCTCCCGAGGCAGACTTTTACGACGGTTACCCGCAGTACTACGACGGAATCGGCATGATCCGTTCCTACCTGGACGAGACCGACGACGTGCTGGCTACCGATGCCGAGAGACTGGCCCGCGTCCGCGCTGGCATCGCCGAGCGCAACCAGCGCCTTCTGTGCCTCTCCGGCGCCAGCGCGCGCGACACCGTGGCGCGCTTTGTGGAGTCGCCGCATGGTCTCGACGGCACCGTCACGGCCATCAAAAACCACTACTTTGGCGGCAACGTGGACGTGACCGGCCTCATCGTCGCGTGTGACATTCTGGAGCAGCTGCCCCAAGACCTGTCGGGGGTTATGCTCTTTGTGCCTAAGCTCATGTTCAACGCTGACGGCATGACGCTTGACGAGTATCATCGTGACGATTTACTCGCAAGCCTTACCAGTCGCGGCGCCGAGGTTCATGTGGTGTCGACCATGCCGCATGAGCTGCTCGATACCCTGGAGCACATCCTTGGCAATGTGCCTGCCGACTCTACTAATTCCGCTGACCCTATCCATTAAAGGAGTGCAGATGAAACCTATCGTCGCCGTCGTCGGACGCCCCAACGTGGGCAAGTCCACGCTCGTTAACCGCCTGGCCCAGACCTCGGACGCCATCGTCCACGAGTCTCGCGGCGTCACGCGCGACCGCTCGTACCACACGGCCGATTGGAACGGCCGCGAGTTCACCATCCCGCCGCCGAGGAAGCCGCAGTCATCCTGTTTGTGGTCGATGGCCGCACCGGCGTCACCGAGGAGGACGAGTCGGTCGCCCGCATGCTCAAGCGCTGCGAAAAGCCGGTCTTTCTGCTGGTGAACAAGCTCGACAACCCCGATCGCGAGAACGACAGCATCTGGGAGTTCTATTCGCTCGGTATCGGCGAGCCCACGCCGCTCTCGGCGATACCGAGCGAATAGAACTCCCAG
>CABUBS010000186.1 GCA_902489855.1 uncultured Collinsella sp. | reverse complement strand
ACGCGGCGAAGCGGCCGCCGTCGAGCTGGACCATCGGGCGCAGATCGGGCGGAATGACCGGGATGACGTCCAGAATCATGTTCGCGGGGCTGTTGCCGCCCTTCAGGAAGGCGTCAACGACCTCGAGGCGCTTGACGGCCTTCTCGCGCTTCTGCTTCTGGGAATCCTCGTCGGCGATGATGGCCTTGAGCTTCTCGGCCTCGGAGGGGAGGTCGATGGCAGCAAGCAGGTCGCGGACGGCCTCGGCACCCATACCACCCTTGAAGTACATGGAGTAGTAACGGGTCATCTCGCGGAACAGCGGCTCATCGGAGATGAGGTCGCGCTCGGTGAGCTTCATGAAGGCGTTGAAGGCGTCCGTACGGAGCTGCTTCTCGTCCTTGCACTCTTCCTCGATGTCGACGATGCCGGAGGCGATCTCCTCGGGGGTCAGCGGCTCCTCGTCGGAGAACTCGTCGAAGTTCTCGGGGTCGCCCTGCTCCTTGAGGGACTCGATCTGGCGGGCGCACTCGGCATCGATCTCTTCCAGATCGGCGGCGAGCTCCTCGCGCAGGTCGTCGGCGTCGGCCTCGCGGGCCTCGTAGTCAACCTCGGTGATGATGTAGCTGGCAAAGTACAGAACCTTCTCGAGGTCCTTGGACTTGATGTCGAGCATACGGCTCATCGGGAAGCTCGTGGGGCTCTTGAAGTACCAGATGTGGGACACGGGAGCGGCGAGCTCGATGTGGCCCATGCGGTCGCGACGCACCTTGGCCGAGGTGACCTCGACGCCGCAGCGCTCGCAGACGATGCCCTTAAAGCGGATGCCCTTGTACTTGCCGCAGGAGCACTCCCAGTCCTTGGCGGGACCGAAGATCTTCTCGCAGAACAGGCCGTCCTTCTCGGGCTTGAGGGTACGGTAATTGATGGTCTCCGGCTTCTTGACCTCACCGTGCGACCAGGAACGGATCTGGTCGGCGGAGGCAAGGGAGATCTTTACCGAGTCAAAATCAGTAGCTTCGAAATCTGCCACAGTCAACTACTCCTTATCAGTGGTCGTGGCGGCGACAGCCTCGGGCGCCTCGGCGGTCTCGGCATCCTCGGCCTCGACGTCGGCGTCAACGCCGGCGAGCGCAGCCAGGTCGTCGAGAGCGGAGGTCTCCTCGGCGGTCACAGGGGCGGAGGCGTCCTCGTCGGCATCGTGCATGGGCTCGATGTCCAGTGCGAGGGAGCGAATCTCCTTGACGAGAACCTTGAAGGACTCGGGGATACCCGGGACAGGAACGTTCTCGCCCTTGACGATGGACTCGTAGGTCTTGACGCGGCCCACGGTATCGTCGGACTTGACGGTCAGGATCTCCTGCAGGACGTTGGAAGCACCGTAAGCGTACAGTGCCCAAACTTCCATCTCGCCGAAGCGCTGGCCGCCGAACTGAGCCTTGCCGCCCAGAGGCTGCTGGGTAACCAGGCTGTAAGGGCCGGTCGAACGGGCGTGGATCTTGTCGTCGACCATGTGGCCGAGCTTGAGGATGTAGGACGTACCCACGGTAATGGGCTCGCGGAACTCCTCGCCGGTGCGGCCGTCGAACAGACGGGTCTTGCCGCGCTCGTCAAGCTGGGTGACAAACTCGGGACGCATGTGATCGCCAAAGGCAGCGGTGGCCTTGTTGAGCATGTTCTTGTTGGCACGACGAATGACCTCGGCGATCTCGTCCTCCTTGGCGCCGTCGAAGACGGGCGTCGCGGTGAAGAACGGACCGGGGACGTACTTGTCGGAGTCGGCCTGCTCGGTATCCCAACCGCAGGCAGCAGCCCAGCCAAGGTGGCACTCGAGCAGCTGGCCGACGTTCATACGCGAAGGAACGCCCAGCGGGTTGAGGATAACGTCGATCGGGGTACCGTCAGCCATGTAGGGCATGTCCTCGACCGGCAGAACGTTACAAATAACGCCCTTGTTGCCGTGGCGGCCGGCGATCTTATCGCCCTGCTGGATCTTACGACGCTGGGCGACGTAGACGCGCACCTGCTCGTTGACGCCGGGGGCCAGGTCGTCGCCGTTCTCGCGGCTAAAGCGGACGACGTCGATGACGCGACCGTAAGCGCCGTGAGGCATCTTAAGGGAGGTGTCGCGGACGTCGTGGGCCTTGGCACCGAAGATGGCGCGCAGCAGGCGCTCCTCAGCGGTCAGAGCGCTCTCGCCCTTAGGCGTGACCTTACCGACCAGGATGTCGCCAGGGCCGACCTCGGCGCCGATGCGGATGATGCCGTCCTCATCGAGGTTGGCAAGCATGTCCTCGGAGAGGTTCGGGATCTCGCGGGTGATCTCCTCGGGACCGAGCTTGGTGTCGCGGGCATCGATCTCGTGACGGGTGATGTTGATGGTCGTCAGCAGGTCCTCGGCCACCAGGCGCTCGGACACGACGATACCGTCCTCGTAGTTGAAGCCTTCCCACGGCATGTATGCCACGGTGAGGTTCTGACCCAGTGCAAGCTCGCCATGATCGGTCGAAGGACCGTCAGCCAGGGGCTCGCCCTGCTCAACGGTGTCACCGACGCGCACGAGCGGACGGTGGTTGATGCAGGTGGACTGGTTGGAGCGCTGGTACTTGGCCAGGTGATACTCGTCCATGCCGCCGGCATGCTTGACGATAATCTTGGCGGCGTCGGCAAAGATGACCTCGCCGGCGTTCTTGGCCAGGGTGACCTCGCCGGAGTCCAGGGCGGCGCGGCGCTCCATGCCGGTACCGACATAGGGAGCGGCGGGGTGAACCAGCGGCACGGCCTGACGCTGCATGTTAGCGCCCATGAGCGTACGCTTGGCGTCGTCGTGCTCGAGGAACGGAATCAGCGTGGCTGCGACGGAGAGCATCTGACGCGGCGAGACGTCCATGTAGTCGACGTCCTCGACAGGCACGTCGGCGGGAGCGCCGAAGGAGCCGTCGAAGTCGCGGGTACGGGCGATCACGGTGTGCGGGCGGACAAGCTTGCCCTCGGCATCGGTCGTGATGAACTCGTTGGTCTTGGGATCGAGCGGCGTGTTGGCCGGCGCGATGACGTGCTTCTCTTCCTCGTCAGCGGTCATCCAGTCGATCTGGTCGGTGGCAACGCCGTTCTCGACGCGTCGGAACGGAGCCTCGATGAAGCCGTACTCGTTGACGCGGGCGTAGAGGGCGAGCGAGCCGATCAGGCCGATGTTGGGGCCTTCGGGGGTCTCGATCGGGCACATGCGGCTGTAGTGCGAATTGTGAACGTCGCGGACGGCCGTCGGCACGTTGGTGCGGCGGCTGGAGCCGGACTTGTGGCCGGCAAGACCGCCAGGGCCGAGTGCGGACAGACGGCGCTTGTGGGTCAGACCGGTCAGGGGGTTCGCCTGGTCCATGAACTGCGAGAGCTGCGAGGAACCGAAGAACTCCTTGATGGAGGCCACGATCGGGCGGATGTTGATGAGCGACTGCGGGGTGATCTCGTCGATGTCCTGGGAGCTCATGCGCTCACGGACGACGCGCTCCATACGGCTCATGCCGATACGGAACTGGTTGGCGACGAGCTCGCCGACGGTACGGATGCGGCGGTTGCCGAAGTGGTCGATGTCGTCGACCTTGAAGCCCTGCTCGCCGGCAGCGAGGGACAGGAGGTAGCGCAGCGTCGCGACGATATCCTCGTCGGTGAGCACCGTGACCTCTTCCTCGGTGGTGAGGTTATGTGATCAAGCGCACCCTGGAGCGCGACACCGCCCTCA
>CABUBS010000185.1 GCA_902489855.1 uncultured Collinsella sp. | reverse complement strand
TCCTAGGCCCTTAATCATCTCGTCCATAAGTTCGTCGGCCGAACCTTGGATGTCTCCGTATCCCACAAGCAGCCGTCCCCAGACATCCATGACGCCATCGAGTACGCCGGCAACGCCACCCGAGCGTCCCTTCAATGTCGAGAAAAATCGCGAAAGCACGTTGTTTTGCGCCGTCGCCTCATCGGGCGCCAGCACCGCGGCAGAGATGGCACCGCGATCGCCAAGCCTGACTGCCGTGTTAAACGAAGAGTTGAGCTCATCGGGGCTCGAGATGGCACCCGAAACCGCAAAGGCAGCCACGCCGTTGCGACCGGGCGGAGCGATACGCGGACGTTCGCCCGAAAGCGTTTTAATGGCCTGGTCAAACGCATTGCTCGCACGGTCGGCCTCATCCTCGGCCTGACGCATGAGCTCAAGCTCTTTGTTCCGACATTTGACGTATTCCTCCAAGGCCTTTTTGAACTCGTCGAAGTGATATTCGAAGCCGTTTTCGATAGAGGTTGAAGGCGCCGCAACAGCACCAAGCGACAAAACGCCAAAATGGCATTTGCTGCATTTATCCTGTCCATCGTAATCGGCAACCGAAGCAAATCCGCTCGGCGTCCCTTTCTTATAGTTAGGGCAGGTCGTCCCGTAATGCAGATACGCCTTGTCATCGTTCACGCTCGTCGGCCACACCGCATCGGTATAGAGCTCCGTCGCCCGAACCTCATCAGAGTTGCGCGGCAGCAGCGGAATATAGGAGGAAACCCTGCCTCCGTTCTCGGTTATATGTGCCCGATCGACCTCCGCGCTCGCATAGGTATAAAACGCCTTACGCGCCGCAGACTCTGCCTTCATCTCGACACTCGAGCCGTGGGGCTTCTCATTTGTCAGACGCCAGTGGTAGTAGTCCTTCGCGCGATCAAGGGCAACTTGGGGCTCCCACGTAACGCTCGATGAGTAATGCGGATTTTGAACACCGGGGAGATCCGTTAGGCTTTTCGCACGCTCCCACATGCAAGAACAGCTGCCGACCGAGCCCTTGTCAGACCCACCACAATCCGCCAGCCAAGCACGCTCTTTAGCCTTCGCCGTGTCCTCAGAAGCCTTCCGCAGCTCCTCGGCCGCACACTCTAAATCATCTGATGTGTCTTTAATGGTATCGGTCGAGATCTCTGATCCTTTGAGCGCAGCGAAGTCAGACTCGGATGTCCTGGGCACGGCAAGCGCCGTACCGGTATAGGTCACACTATCGGTATCCTGCGCCGACACCGCCTGCGTGGCACGCGCGGCGATCAGATACGGCAGAGCCGTCTCGATTTTCTGTAAGCCTTCCGATGCGCTTTTGGCAAACTTGTTGCGCGTTTTAATGATCTCAATCCCAGTGTCGACCATATTGCCGGCAACCGGCTCGGCACCCGGGATGAGGATGGCGACCAGGCCCGTCCCGATCGTGGCAAACCCCGCCAGCCCCAGACTCAAGATGCTCGCATCAACCACCGTGGCAGCCGTGTGATAGGACGACACTACGTTGGCACCCGCCAGCGCGCCGCTATCAGCCGCCACCTGGGTATCCCCGGCACGCGACATGCTCCATATCGCCGCGGTCGACGAAAACAACAATGTGAGCACCACTAGGATGACCACGGCAGAAGAAAGCGTGGTATAGGCGCCGTCTTCGATAAACAGATCGACACCGGCTCGACCCATAAAGCCACCTCGCTTGCGATGGCAGCTCGGACGGTGCGTCAAAACGCGTCTAGACCAGAAACACTTAATCCCATGCAGCAATCCACGAATCATAATCTCCCTCCAGCCATTCGGGACGCGATTGATACGAGACATCGACCTTGAGCTCAACGTAGCCGCCCTCGGCGGTACCACCCATAGCCTGCGCAAACGCACCGATCACAGGCAACGGCTTGACCTCGCCGGAAACGGACACGGACGAGACGCCACCCGCACCGGCCCGGCCAAGCTCGATATCCCACGACAACGGCCCGCCGGCATGAAAGATCGAAACGTTGGGCACTGCGGCAAGTCGGCGGCGGGTGAACTCCTTAAGATCGTCGTCCTCCGCCGTCGTCGTGGTCATGAGCCGCGCGGTCTCGGCGGCGGCAGACTCCATGACCGCGCGCGTATAGAGCAGGCACACCGGTTGCAGCGCGAGAAGGATGAGTGTCAGAAACGTCGGCAGCAAAAAAGCGGCCTCGACCGTAGACTGCGCCCGGTCCTCGCGCGCGGCATCAATACAACGCGATGTCCTTAGCGGCCGCAGCGGCGTCGATAACCGACGTCGAGGCAACGCTATGGGATGCCGCCCGCTCAACCAGCGCCGCCAAGCGCCCATCGGTGCCGGCACGCCAAAGTCCCGCGATCGCCAGCACGATCGATAACAGCGCCACCATGACAATGGCGTATTCGACCGTCGCCTGGGCAGATTCCTCACGCAGGACATCATGCATTTCACGATCCCTCCTTTGAGTCCGTTGCCTGCGGGCTCAGGCGCACGGCGCGCAGACGACACGAAGCATCGCCAGCATCCGCGGCAATTGTCACCATATCGACCCAGCCGCGTCCGTCGCGCACGATGGCGCCCCACACGTTTCCCTTGATGTCGAGATAGCCGCTCAGAGCAAGTTGCGCCGTGGGTACCTCGCGATAGGCACGCAGCATATCCGCCGCCGCTTCGGTCATCGGTCGGTCCTCGGACCATGCAAGCCGGACCGCAATCGCGTTGCCCTCAGGCGAATCCGTCGCAGTGCCAGACCGCTTGTCGAGCGTCCGCAGAAAGGTTTGCGCCGTGACAGCGACATCCGAATCGTCCGCATCTCGCATCTCATCTTTTTGAGACGCCACCGCCGAATCTGAGCCCAAATCGGAGGCGGTCCCAGGACGCTGCTGCCGCGCGGCGTTAAGCCCCCAAAGCACCGCCGCTATCGCCACGGTCAGGCAAGCAAACACCAGCAGCACCCCGATGGGGCGCTCGCCCTCTACAGGCTGTTGATGCCCTCGCTGATAGCGTTCCATAGATCTTGGACCTTGCCCTTAAATGCGACGATGGCGATAATCGCGATCACCACGAGCACGCCGACCAAGATGGCATACTCGGTGGTACCCTGTGCACTCTCCTCCTGCAATAGTTCCTTGGCGCGCTGACGAACATGTGCCGCCCGGCAAAACGCCCAGCCCTGGACCTTGCCAGCAGCGTCAGTCATCGTGTTCATGTATTCCTCCCTACATCATCCCGCCTGCTCCCAGCAGCGGGCCCAATATGGACAGAAGCAACGCCGGCAAGATGAGCGTGCCGGTGGGAATCAGCAGCTTGACGGGCGCACGCTCGATCTCGCGCTCGACCGCGGCGCGATGAGCCGCACGGATCTCGCGACTTTGAGCGGCCAGCGTCTCGGCAAGTGGGGCACCCAGGGCGAGCGCCTGCCCCACCGTGATGGCAAAGGTCTCGAGCGCTCGCACGTCCAGGTCGCGCGCGGCGGCCAACAACTCGTCCTCACGCGTGCCCACGCCCACCTGCCACGCCATGCAGGCGCGCTCAAGGCGAAGAGCCAGCACTGACCGGCGGTTGGCGCAGAAAATCTCAAGCGCCGCATCAAACGAAAGACCGGCCGAAAGACCCAAGCGCACAACATCAATCATCTCGGACACTTCGCCGAGCGACACTCGCGCCGGGCCGCCCGCTCCAACCGCGCCCTTCACTCGCGCGGTCAGAGCATCGACCACCGAGCGACCCGCGGCAGCGACCAGCACCGCCTCGCGCTTGCAGGCCTCTGCGCTGGGTCTTG
>CABUBS010000184.1 GCA_902489855.1 uncultured Collinsella sp. | reverse complement strand
GAGTACGCAGCGCGCTAAAACAATGTGACAAAGGGACAGTCCCTTTGTCACATTCAAGGGAGAGGATTCCTGTGGAAACCAAACAATACCCCGATATGGAGTGCGACGTCGTCATTGCCGGCTGCGGCGTGGCGGGCCTGTACGCGGCCCTCAATCTGCCGACGAGCACGCGCGTGATCATGCTCTCCAAGGGCGCCGTCGACGAGTGCGATTCCATGCTCGCGCAGGGCGGCATCTGCGTGCTGCCCGAGGGCTCGGACTACGACGCCTTCTTTGAGGACACCATGCACGCCGGCCATTACGAGAACCGCCGCGAGAGCGTCGACATCATGATCCGCTCGAGCCGCTCGGTTATCAACGACCTGCTGGCGATGGGCGTGGACTTTGAGCGCAAGGCCGACGGCAGCCTCGACTTTACCCGCGAGGGCGCGCACAGCCGTCCGCGCATTGCCTTCCATGCCGACATTACGGGCAAGGAGATCACGACCAAGCTGCTCCAGGCTGTCCGCAAGCTGGATAACGTGCAGATTCTTGAGCACGTGGCCATGACCGACATCCTGACCGACGAGCTCGATGGTGCCACGGTGTGTACTGGTGTCGTCGCCGTTGCCGTGGACGAGGACGATTCGGTCCGCCCCGCCGACGAGCTGGCAAATGCCGCCGAGGGCGTGCATGCCGGTAAGCCGTTTGAGATTCACGCCCGCCATACGCTGTGGGCGACGGGCGGCATCGGTGGCGTGTACGACCATTCGACCAACTACCCGCAGCTCACCGGTGACGCCTGCTACATCGCCCAGGAGCACGGCATTAAGATGGAGCACCTGGACTACGTGCAGATTCACCCCACGGGTCTGTTCTCGCCGCAGCCGGGCCGCACGTTCCTGATTAGCGAGAGCTGCCGCGGCGAGGGCGCAATCCTGCTCAACGCCGCCGGCGAGCGCTTTACCGACGAGCTGCAGCCGCGCGACGTGGTCGCTGCCGCCATTCGCGAGCAGATGAAGCAAGACGGCACCGAGCACGAGTGGCTGAGCTTTGCCCCCGTCGAGCGCGACGTGGTGGCCGGGCACTTTGCCAATATCCGCGCACGCTGCCTGGAGGACGGCCGCGACATCCTGGACGAGCCCATTCCCGTTACGCCCACGCAGCACTACTTTATGGGTGGCGTGTGGGTCGACAAGGACGGCTGCACCTCGATGCCCGAGCTCTACGCCGCCGGTGAGACGGCCTGTAACGGCGTACACGGCAAGAACCGCCTGGCCTCCAACAGCCTGCTCGAGTCCCTCGTCTGGGGTCGCCGCGCCGCTTGGCATATGCGCACTGGCGAGTCGCTTGCCGTGGAGCAGGCGGGCGAGCCCGCGCTCGACGGACGTCACCGCGCCCTGAGCGCCGATACCCTTGCAATCGATGATTTGGCCCGTGCCGCCGGCACGCAGGCCGTGGAGGAGTAGACCATGAATCCCGTTACCATGAAGCTCGTCGTCGATGATCTGATTTTGCAGGCCCTGCGCGAGGACATCACCTTTGAGGACGTGAGCACGGCGAGCGTGTGCCCCACGGCGCGCCCCGCCACCGTTGAGCTCATCGCCAAGGCAGACGGCATCATCGCCGGCCTGGACGTATTCGCCCGTACCTTTGAGCTGCTGGATTCGCAGAGCTCCGTACTGTTTGATGTTGCCGATGGCGACGAGGTGCACGCCGGCGACCACGTGGGCCAGGTGCGCGGCGACGCGCGCGTGCTGCTTTCGGGCGAGCGCGTGGCGCTCAACTACCTGCAGCGCATGAGCGGCATCGCCACCTATACGCACCAGATGGCCGCGGCGCTCGAGGGCACCAAGACCGTGCTCGTCGACACGCGCAAGACCACGCCGGGCATGCGTGTCTTCGAGAAGGCCGCAGTCGAGATCGGCGGCGGCAGCAACCACCGCTACAACCTGTCGACGGCCGTTATGCTCAAGGACAACCACATCGATGCCGCCGGTGGCGTGGCCCGCGCGATCGAGATGGCGCGCGCCCATGCGTCGTTTACCACGACGGTCGAGATTGAGTGCGAGAATCTGGACATGGTGCGCGAGGCCGTTGAGGCCGGTGCCGACATCATCATGCTCGACAACATGACGCACGACGATATGGCCGTCGCCATCGAGCTTATCGACGGCCGCGCCAAGACCGAGTGCTCGGGCAACGTGGATGCCGACAACATTCGCACCCTGGCCGATCTGGGCGTCGACTTTATTAGCTCGGGCGCCCTGACGCACTCCGCGCCGATCCTCGACCTCTCGCTTAAGCACCTGCGTCTGCTGGACGGTAAATAATGAACGCCCGCGAGCGTCGCCGTGCCATCATGGCCGTGCTCGAGGGGGCCAAAGATCCCGTTTCGGGCAGCGCGCTTGCTCGCGAGGTGGGCGTGAGCCGCCAGGTCGTGGTGCAGGACATCGCCCTGCTGCGTGCCGATGGGCACGATGTCGTGGCAACCAATCGCGGCTACGTGCTGCAGGAGGCCCCCAGCAGCCCCGCCGTTCCCACGCGCCTGGTTAAGGTTCGCCACGGCGTGGAGCAGGCGGGCGACGAGCTTACGAGCATCGTCGATGCCGGCGGTGCCGTGCTCAACGTGATCGTCAACCATCGCGTGTACGGCAAGATCACGGCCGACCTGGACATTCGCAACCGTCGCGATATCGAGCGCTATCTGCATGACATCGCCAGCGGCAAGAGCTTTCCGCTGCTCACGGTGACCAGCGGCTATCACTTCCATCGCATTGCGGCGGAAGACGAGCAAACCCTCGACGAGATCGAGGCTATGCTCAAGGAGAAAGGCTACTTGGCAGACCTGATGCCCTACGAAGACGATTTGTCCTAGTCGACGCCGCATCTATAAGTTGCGGTGAAATAGTTCCTAAAATCGGCATCCAAGACATAAAACAGGAACTATTCCACCGCAACTGCCAAGGGTCCCGCTCCAAATTAGCTGCCCATATAAGCAAAAGGAGGCCTCCGCGGCGATGCGGAGGCCTCCTTTTTTTAGAGGCTTTAGCCTGTGCGGGGCGCGCAGCGCGCCGCATCAGAAACCACCCGCTATGCGGGTGGGGCCAAACGGCTTTACAAAGCCGCCCCCTCGCCGGACACTTGCGATTGTTCAGGCCGCAAGGAATCCGAGTCGAGAGGGCGGTGGTGGCGTATGGCCCAGAAGGCCTACAGCCTGTCGCACACGAAGTGGATGTGCAAGTACCACGTCGTGTTCACGCCGAAGTATAGGCGCAAAGTCATCTACAACCAAATAAGGTCCGACCTTGGGGAGATCTTCAGGAAGCTCTGCCAGTACAAGGGGATAGAGATCATCGAGGGGCACCTGATGCCTGACCACGTCCACATGCTGCTGGCGATACCGCCGAAGTACAGCGTATCGAGCGTGATGGGCTACCTGAAGGGGAAGAGCTCGCTGATGATATTCGACAAGCACGCGAACATGAAGTACAAGTTCGGCAACAGGAAGTTCTGGGCCGAGGGCTACTACGTGTCCACGGTCGGCCTGAACGAGGCCACGATCGCGAAGTACATCCGGGAGCAGGAGAAGGCCGACATCGCGCTCGACCGGCTGAGCGTCAAGGAGTACGAGGACCCCTTCGGCAGGGGGCCGGGGCGTAAATAGCACCGGTTTGACCGGCCCGCCACGGGTCAATCTGCAGTGCGGCCCGAACCCCGTGAGGGCCGGCGCCTTTAGACGCGTGCCGGAAATCCAAGGGTTATACCCTAAGAGCAAACCACCCCTTTTAGGGGTGGTTTTGATTGTG
>CABUBS010000183.1 GCA_902489855.1 uncultured Collinsella sp. | reverse complement strand
GGCTCGTTCCTCGAGGGTTTTGCCAAAAACCTCGTTCATATCCTGTCCGCCGATGTCGAGCACGAAGGTCGCATCGGGAACGCATGCGCACGCGGCGCGGGCGTGCGCGACCGTCTCGACCGTATGGTAGTCGGCGTGGAACGCGCGCGCGAAAAGCTCCTCGCCGTATCCCGTGGTGCCCACGGCATCGATCGCAAGCGTGACTCCCGCTGTCTCCCAGCGGTTCTTCAAGCTGACAAGACCCTGTTGGGCGACGTCGAGCGGTCTGCCGTTATTAGACGCGTAGAACGAATCGACAAGCTCACCCGCCTCATCGACCAGGGCGAACTTGGTCGTCGTGCTCCCCGAATCGATACCGAGCGCCACACGCACCGTCTCTCCGGGCGCATACGCATCCGGACCCTTTGCCGGCGTCTCTTTGCCATGGCGTGCCGTAAAATCCGCCTGCTCGGCAGGTGTGGCAAAAAAGGGCTGGGCAAGACGTCCCTCCCCGCTTGCGGGCGCGACCGTCTCGAGCTTATCCAGCCGGACAAAAGCGTCGGGAAGGTCGATCGGTTGGGACGATGCGAACATGTCGGTCAGCGACAGGGCGGCACCGCGCGCGACCATGATCTGCGGATCGCGCGGGACGATAACCTGATCGTCCGATAGATTCAGTTGCTCCCGGAACACGCGGACCAGTGTGGGGTTGTAGGCGAGCGCACCGCCCTCGAAGATTACCGGCGGCTCGATGTCGATACCCTGGGCCAGACCGCCGATCGTTTGGCGGGCGACCGCGTGAAGCGCCGAAAGCGCCAGGTCGGTGGTAGGAATGCCCTCGTTGAGCAGCGGCTGGATATCGGTCTTTGCGTACACGCCGCAGCGGCCCGAGACCTCGTGGACGGTCGTTCCCCGGCTTGCGAGCTGCTCGAACTCGCCCGATTCGGTGCCGACCCCCATGAGCTTTGCCATCTCGTCGATAAATGCACCGGTACCGCCTGCGCACGAGCCGTTCATGCGCATGTCGGCAACCTCGATGTCTCCCTTATCGTTGGTGCGGAAGAAGATCATCTTGGCGTCTTGGCCGCCCAGCTCGATGGCGCAGCGCGTCTGCGGATAGAACCTGCTGATCGCGAGCGCGTTGGCGACCACCTCCTGAACGTACGAGGCGCCCAGCGCGGTCGCGATATCGCGCGCACCCGAGCCGGTCACCGCAACGCGCAGCGACTCATGGGGAAAGCGCTCGGCGAGCTCGCCGAGCATGGCGCGCACGCTCGCTGTCTGACACGCCCCGTGGCGGCGATATCCCCACCACGCCTCGGTCATATCCTCGTGCATCGCGTAAACTTTGGTCGTCGTCGACCCTACGTCCAGTCCTACTAGCAACGCCATAATGCTCCGTCTCTCGCATTTTTCCTGCTAGAGATATACCACTCTACGTAATACAACAGACTGTTGTATTTAAACTCCGTATAAAAAGCGGCTGCCGAAACGCTTCAGCAGCCGCCGAATGCACCAACAGATTGTTCTGCGCGCTAGCACGTCGGGCAACGGAGCAGCACGGGCCCTCCGGTCATGCGCACCGCTCACGCCCGCGATGTCGCCGAGAGAGCTATCCACGCTTAGGGCTCCAACCAAGCAAGTCGCCCGCGCTCAGCAGATCCCTAAGCGAGCTACTCGCACTCAGGAGCCATAGCCTGCTCCAAGAGCTCGGCATGCTCCTCCTCGAAAACCGTCCCCACAGGGAAGGCGCGACGGAAGACGAAGTGGGAAATCGGACCGGCTACCAAAAGGTTCCACGGCAGCGCCATCACAAAATTATGCGGGATGTTGATCATCCAGATCGCGGGCACGGAATACAGGTTCGCAAGGATGCCGCCGGGCATGTGCGTCAGACCCTCGCAGGCACCGTACAGCGACATGATGATGACCATGGGAACGACCATGCAGGAGCTGACGGCGAGCGTCATGGCAAGTGGCGAGCTCTTGCCCGGCGTGACCAGGAATTTAAAAGCGAAACCCTTGGCAAGGGGGCTGGCAACAAACCAGTCGCAGCACATGGCAAAAATGTAGGCAACGGGGAAGCCGAGCCACGCGGCGGCAACAACCTCGCCGCTGATGGCCCCATGCTGCAGGGCAACGTTGTAGATGCTCATCCAGAGCACCATGCAAAAGCACATGATAAAGGTGAACAGCAGGCTCTCTCGTTTGTTGATAGGCATAAAGGACAAAATCCTTTCTGTGTTACGCCGCGGCACCACGCAACAAAAACGGGCGGGCAAGATGGAGCTGTTGGGACTTCATCTCGCCCGCCCGTGGTACGTGCGTCTGCGACTACTTATGTGGTGGAACTACCCTAACACGAACGGCGCGCGCTTCGTAAGCGTTGAGTTTATGGAGATGCAGGGCACCGATAATCCCCCGACCCCATAAGTTGCGGTGGAATACGGACTGTTTTGACCCTTTAAGCAGCAATTCAGTCCCTATTTCACCGCAACTCATTTGGTGCAAAGTAACCTGTCCCCCTTGTACCAATTAGCTGGTGTGGCGCCAGCGAGGGTCGGTGAGCGTACGCGCCACACCCAGTCCAACGGGCAGAAACGCTACGATGAGCACTGCGCGCACAAACCAGCCGAGCATATTGACCGTGTCGAAGGTGCACATGTAATACATCGAGCGATACAGATACAAGCCCGGCACCATAATGACAATCGAAGGCACCGTGAGGGCGATGCGCGGGTAGGTGAGCTTGACTTCAGCCAAGCTTGCGAGCAGCCCCGATACCAGCGCGCCGATAAACGCTGCTGCCTCGGGAGGCATTCCCGTGCTGAGGCCCAGGAAGGGAATCATCGTCGGCGCATCGACAAGGGTCAGACGCAGGGTATTGGACACGGCGCCGATCAACCCAGCTGCCGCGGCCATCTTTACCGGGCTGTTGAACATCACCGAGAAGCCGAATACGCCAACGAAGCTCATCACCACGCGCAGGAGCGTAAGGGCAAGCGGCGAAAGGCCCAGTGGGGCAAAGTCGTCCGGCGCCAGGCCAACACACTCGGCAACCATCCAACCTACGAGGGTCGCCATCACAATAATCGATACGGCATATGAAAGGCGCTCGATACCGCTTCGCATGTCGAGCTTAGCGATGTCGAGGCCTGCCGTAATGAGTGGAAAGCCGGGAATCACAAAGAGCATGGCGCCGATATAGCCTTCTTGGTGCGACATTGCCCCCGGTATGACCTGGCCAAGGCCGAGCAATGCCAGCAGATACGAAACGCAAGCGAGCGCAACGCCGGTCGTCAGCGCGCTGAACTGACCAAGGCCTTGCTTGAGAATATGGGAGCGGGCAAAGTTGCCGACACCCGCGCCCACGAACGCGCAGGCCATCTCGATAGGGCCGCCGCCGAGCAAAAAGACGAAGGCGCCGCAAGCACAGGCTGCCGCAAGGCCCTGTTGCCAGGGAGAGTAATCGGGCTTTGAGCTCTCAACGGTCCTGAGCATCTCGTGATACTCGTGTACCGTGAAGCGACGACCATAGGTCTCGATTTCCTTGAGGAAACTCTCCATCATCCAAATGCGATGGGTATTGACTCCCGTTGTGGGCAGGCTGACAACCTCGTTAAAGCAGTGGCCATCTTCGATGCAAGTGCACTCAAACGACAGAAGACTCAGGTCGACGTGAATCGTGACGCCGAGTACGGCAGCAACACGATTCATGGTATCGCGCACGCGCCAGGCACCCGTTCCGCTTGCCAGCATAAGCATGCCGGTGCGGCAGATGATGGATGATTTATCGGTGAGCGGCGCATCGACGGCAAGCTCATCGCCTGCCGTC
>CABUBS010000182.1 GCA_902489855.1 uncultured Collinsella sp. | reverse complement strand
ATCCGTACATGTACGGATGAATATGGGAGGTGTTCGGATGAAGTCGATAATCAAGGCCAGCTCGTGTTGTGCCGAAAAGACCGTGAACCTTTTGTGGGACACGTGGCGCCGTGGTACCATAGCCGAGTTTGTTGTCTTGGTCGGAAACCAAGACGCCTTATGCGCTGATCGGTAACCAGCGCCTGACCAATAAGGAGTCCTACCATGAAGCAGGGTATCCATCCCCAGTATGTCGAGTGCACGGTGACGTGCTCCTGCGGCAACACCTTCAAGACGCACGCTACCGTGTCTGAGATGAAGGTCGAGCTTTGCAACGAGTGCCACCCGTTCTACACCGGCCAGCAGAAGTTCGTCGACACCGGTGGACGCGTCCAGCGCTTCGCCGACAAGTTCGGTGGCGCCGCTGCCGCCCAGCTCAAGAAGGCCGAGGAGGCCAAGGCTGCCAAGGCCGCCAAGGCTGCTGAGGCCGAGGCCGCTCGCAAGGCCGCCGCTGAGGCCAAGGCTGCCGAGAAGGCTAAGCGTGCTGCTAAGTTTGCCGAGGAGGCTGCCAAGCAGGCCGCCGAGGCTCCCGCAGAGGCTCCCGCAGAGGCTCCCGTCGAGGAGGCCGCTGCCGAGGCCGAGACCACCGAGGCTGCTGAGTAAATAGCTCGCCGCGGAATCGCTCGCATTCATGGCATGAGGGCCGTGCATCCATTTGGGTGCGCGGCCCTTTTTCTTTTTAAATTAGTGCAAACTAACCTGTCCCCATGGCACCACATGGCAGAGAGGCGGCGTTTGCCCAGATAGACCTGCCAAAATTAACCTGTCCCATTGTGGCAGGTTGGTCGTAGTTATTACGTGGCGGTCGAGCTCGACCGTATAGGCCGCGCCTTGTTTGGCTAAAGTACAATCATCTGTGTTTAACTCGCCCGCAGCTGCACGGCGTGGGCGATGGCCAAAAAGGAAAACCACATGGGATTCATGTCAAAGCTGCTGTCCTTTGGATCCGATAAGGACCTTAAGCGCTACTACAAGATCGTCGACCAGATCAACGGTCTTGAGCCCCAGTTTGAGAAGATGACCGAGGAGGAGCTCCGCGGCCAGACCGATAAGTTCCGCGAGCGTTACGCCAACGGCGAGTCGCTCGACGACATGCTTCCCGAGGCCTTTGCCACCGTGCGCGAGGCTTCCAAGCGCATCACGGGCATGCGCCACTTTGACGTACAGCTCATCGGCGCCATGGCGCTTCATGAGGGTCATATTGCCGAGATGAAGACCGGCGAGGGCAAGACGCTCGTCTCCACCTTGGCCGGCTATCTCAACGCTATCGCCGGCAAGGGCGTGCACGTCGTTACTGTCAATGATTACCTTGCCAAGCGCGACTCCGAGTGGATGGGCCGCATCTATAAGTACCTGGGCATGACCGTCGGTCTGCTCCAGAACAACATGCCGCTCGAGCTCAAGCGCCCGGCCTACCAGGCCGACGTCACCTACGGCACCAACTCCGAGTTCGGTTTCGATTACCTGCGCGACAACATGGTTACCCGCCCCGAGCAGCGTGTGCAGCGCGGCCACAACTACGCCATCGTCGACGAGGTTGACTCCATCCTGATCGACGAGGCGCGTACCCCGCTCATCATCTCGGGCGCCGGCACCAAGTCCGCCAGCACCTACAAGGACTTCGCGCGTGCCGTGCGTGGCCTTGAGCGCGGCGAGGACGTGTCGCACGACATGCTCACCGCCACCGAGGACGTCGAGCCCACGGGCGACTACGTCATGGACGAGGCCAAGCACACTATCGCCGCCACCGAGCGCGGTCTTAAGAAGATCGAGCGCCGTCTGGGCATCGAGGACATCTACGCCGACCTTTCGGGCCAGCTGGTCAACCACCTGCAGCAGGCGCTGAAGGCCCAGTACATGTTCCACCGCGATAAGCAGTACGTGGTCACCAACGGCGAGGTCAAGATCGTCGACGAGTTCACCGGCCGCATCATGGAGGGCCGCCGCTATTCTGAGGGCCTGCACCAGGCCATCGAGGCCAAAGAGGGTGTGCTCGTACGCGAGGAGAACCAGACTCTGGCCACCATCACCCTGCAGAACTACTTCCGTCTGTATGACAAGCTTTCCGGCATGACCGGCACGGCACTTACCGAGGATGCCGAGTTCCGCGAGATCTACAAGCTGCCCGTCGAGGTCATCCCCTCCAACAAGCCCGTGCAGCGCGTGGACCACGAGGACCTGGTATACCGTACCATCCAGGCTAAGTACAACGCCGTTGCCGACGATGTCGAGCGACGTCACGCCAAGGGCCAGCCGGTCCTGGTGGGCACCGTCTCCATCGAGAGCTCCGAGAAGCTGTCCGCCGCCCTTACCAAGCGCGGCATCGCACATGAGGTCCTCAACGCCAAGCACCATGAACGCGAGGCCCACATCGTTGCCCAGGCCGGACGCTACGGCGCCGTGACCATCGCCACCAACATGGCCGGTCGTGGTACCGACATCCTGCTGGGCGGCAACCCCGACGAGCTGGTGCGCGAACGCCTGGAGTACGAGGGCCTGACCATGGAGGACGTGACGCCCGAGCAGCTCGAGCAGTTTAACGCCGAGGCCAAGGAGACCTGCAAGGCCGAACGCGAGCGCGTGCTTGCCGCCGGCGGCCTGACCGTTATCGGCACCGAGCGCCATGAGTCCCGCCGCATCGACAACCAGCTGCGTGGCCGTTCCGGCCGTCAGGGCGATCCGGGCGAGACCCAGTTCTACCTGTCGCTCGAGGACGACCTCATGCGCCTGTTCGGCGGCGACAAGATGGACCGCGTCTCCAAGATGATGGTCACGGCCGACATGGGCGACGACATGCCCATCCAGCACAAGATCATCTCCAAGGCCGTCGAGAGCGCCCAGCACAAGGTCGAGAGCATCAACTTCTCCATGCGTAAGAGCGTCCTTGAGTACGACGACGTCATGAACAAGCAGCGCCAGGTCATCTACGCCGAGCGCAATAAGATTCTGGACGGCAAGGACCTGACCGACCACATCACCGAGGTCATGCACGACACCGTGTACCGCTGCGTGCAGGAGTTCTGCACCAAGGACAGCCACGAGGGCGAGCGCGATCTTGAGGGTTTGCGTAAGTGGGTTGTGGAGCTCACCGGCCACATCGATACGCCGAAGTTCCCCGACGAGGATTATGAGGCCCTGGCTGCCGATGTCCTGGCTTACGTAGAGAAGTGCTACAACATGAAGGCCGAGCGCTTGGGCGAGGACCTGATGCGCGAGCTCAACACCCAGGTCATGCTGCGCGTCATCGATACCCGCTGGATGAACTACCTGCAGGAGATGGACTACCTCAAGACCGGCATCGGCCTGCGCGGCTTTGGCCAGCGCGACCCGCTGGTCGAGTACAAGACCGAGGCCTACGGCGCGTTCCAGATACTCGTCGATACCATGTATGAGGATTACCTGCGCACGGTTCTGCGCATCGAGATCAAGGCTGCCCCGCGTGCCGTGGAGCACAAGGAGGAGCCCGCGCTCGAGGGCGCGCGCTTCTCCGGTCCTGCCGAGGTCGATGGTGACAACGGCGACTCGGTGCTGCGCAAGCAGGCGCAGGTGCAGGCCCGCACGGCTGTCCAAGGCGGACCGGCTGCCGTCAACAACGGTGGCAAGGTGACCACCTATCGCAAGTCCGAGAGCGACGATCCGTACGTCAACGTGGGCCGCAACGACCCGTGCCCCTGCGGTAGCGGCAAGAAGTTTAAGTACTGCCACGGCAGGAATCGTTAATGGCTGAGGCTTTAGAGGTAACGCCCGCCGACCTCTAAAGCCTCAGCCATTAACGATT
>CABUBS010000181.1 GCA_902489855.1 uncultured Collinsella sp. | reverse complement strand
CAAGCTCCTCAAGCCTGGTCGCGACAACATCGTTGCCCGCACCAAGGAGCTCATGGAGGAGTTTGGCTCCGTCAACAAGGCGTAAGTAGCGGTTTAACTTCCCGCCGGAGGCCCCGTTTCCCCTACGCTGTTTCCCTCGCGCTCACCTGGCTTCGCCAGAAGTCGCGCGACGGAATCAGCTCCGGGGAAACGGGGCCTCCTTCGTTAACTCGCTACAGGGTTACTGGGCTGAATTCATTTTCATAGGTACCGTTTATCGGTGTTGAGAGTTCCTTTATTGGGGCTTTCTTTTTTATCTCGCTACAATGGGCTTCAAGCGTTCTAGTGACTTGGAGTTTTGGTATGGCTGTTGTTAATGTGTTGCCTTCGGATGGGAAGGTTATTGACGAGGGTCCAGTTGGTTGCTCTGTTGATGTTTGCTGTGATGACTTTCGTCATCTCGATGTTGGACTGCCGCCCGAGATTCTTCGTCTTAAGGATGCCGGGTATTTGACGCAGGCTGTTGCTGCCTGCGATCGCCTTTTGGAGCAGAACCCCGAGCCTTCGCTGGCTGCTTGTGTTCGTGCCGAGCGGTATCGCATACTCGAGACGCCGCTTCATTTTTCGGTGTCGCGCGACCAGGCTATTGCGATGATTCGCGAGGAGTGGCCAGAGTTTACCGAAGAGCAGTTTGATGACCTGATTAATCGTAAGCGTATTGACTGGCGCTTTATCGATGGCGAACTGTTCGTTCTCGACAACTTCCTCGATTCGCTTCGCGTATATCCCAAAGAGGTTCCCGGCATGCGGCCCGATTCTACGGACGGAATAGCACTGCGCAACGAGATGCTCAAGGAGATGGAGTCACAAAACGGATTGGCTCGCGTCATTACGCTTAAAGCGTCCGTGTCTGTCCCCGGCGCTCTAGATGGAGAGACTGTTCGCGCGTGGCTACCCGTTGCCGCCGCCTGTCGTCAACAGTCTCATATCGAGGTTCTCGATATGACGCCGGAGGGTGCTGTTGCCCCCGCGAATGCTTCGGCGCGTACCGCCTCGTGGCCTTCTTCGAGTGAGCACTTTTTTTCGGTGACCTATCGTTATCACATCGATGCTGCTTATTGTGATGTCTACGGTGGCACACTTCCGGTTCACCCGCGTATGGACGCGCCTCTGCCCGAGGATATTTCCGAGGACCGTCCGCACATTGCATTCACGCCGTATCTACAGCAGCTGACAGCCCGTGTCATTGACGGGCTCGAGGATCCGCTCGATCGCGCCCGTGCTATCTATGATTACCTGACGCAGCATATCGACTATCGCTATCAGCCGCCGTACTTGCTTTTAGGATCTATTGCCGATGACTGCGCGCATTCGCTCCGCGGCGATTGCGGCGTTATGGCGCTCACGTTTATCACCATGTGCCGTATCGCGGGCGTGCCTGCCCGTTGGCAGAGCGGCCTGTATGTTGCGCCCGATTCGGTGGGGTCGCACGACTGGGCAGAGTTCTATACGCCGCAGACCGGTTGGCTCAACGCCGACGTGTCATTTGGATCTTCTGCTCGCAGGATGGGGGAGGAGTGGCGCCGCCGTCACTACTTTGGCAATCTCGACCCGTGGCGTATGGTGGCCAACAATCGATTCCAGGCAGAGTTTGAGCCCTCTTTCGACGGCATGCGCGAGGACCCTTACGATAACCAGATGGGTGAGGCTTCGGTTGACGGTCGCGGATGCCGTCGGCGCGAGATGCTCCGCACGGTCGAACTCATCGAAATGCTCGAAGTTCCATTTTCGGACTAATCGGTAGAAAGCTGTGATAAACTAACTCACGCATTGTGTGCCCGAGTGGCGGAATTGGCAGACGCAGTGGACTCAAAATCCACCGTTGGCAACAACATGCGAGTTCGAGTCTCGCCTCGGGCACCATTCATGCAAGCGAGCGTTCAAGGGGGTTGCGGCCCCCTTTTTCGTGCCGAACTCGCGTGAGCGCGCGAAGCGTTAAGCAAACAGGCCTGTGGCCTGTTTGTAGCGGAGCGTGGCGAGGGCGCCGCGCGCCCGAAGCCCGGGGCTTCGCGAAGCGAAGGCCCTTCGAGTCTCGCCTCGGGCACCATACATACAAGCGAGTGTTCAAGGGGGGTCAAGGCCCCTTTTTCGTGTACGTAATGTGATAACGTGCTGTACGTGTTATTATTCACAAGGCGTTGTTCCCGCAATGCCCTAAAGAGGAACCTGAGGGTTCCCACCTTTTGGCGCCAATGAGCAGCTGACTGGTCATACAACTTAGATTCCCTTCCTCAAATCGAGGAAGTCTATGTGTACGACCTGGTTGCTGAGAAGCGCCGGGTTATTTTTTTATGAATGGAGGTAGGGAAAATAGCTAAGTCTGATGACACCCGCATCAACGACGAGATCACTGCATCTTCGTGTCGTTTGATTGGCGTCGATGGCTCTCAGCTCGGCCTGTTCGCCATCCGCGATGCCCAGCGCGTCGCCGACGATCAGGGTCTCGACCTGGTCGAGATCGCTCCCAACGCGGAGCCGCCGGTCTGCAAGGTCATGGACTACGGTAAGTTCAAGTACCAGCAGGCCATGAAGGCCAAGGCTGCTCGTAAGAACCAGTCCAAGGTCGAGGTCAAGGAAATGAAGTTCCGACCCAAGATCGACGTTGGCGACTACGAGACCAAGAAGGGCCACGTTCTGCGTTTCCTCAAGAAGGGCGCACGCGTTAAGATCACCATCATGTTCCGCGGCCGTGAGATGGCTCACCCGGAGCAGGGTCTTAACGTTCTCGAGCGTCTCGCCGAGGATCTCAAGCCTTACGCTACGGTTGAGTCCAAGCCTAAGATGGAAGGCCGTAACATGCTTATGCTGCTCGCCCCGATTAAGGGCGCCTTCGATGAGGATAAAGCGGCAAGCGATAGCAAGTAACTAGTGTTCTGTAACCGATTAAGGAGTATTTCATGCCTAAGATGAAGTCCCACAGCGGCACCAAGAAGCGTTTCCGCAAGACTGGTACCGGCAAGCTTATGCGCGCCAAGGCTTTCAAGAGCCACATCCTGAGCAAGAAGTCCACCAAGCGTAAGCGTGGCTTCCGTCAGGAGACCGAGATCGCCGCTGCCGACCGCAAGGTCATCAAGTCGCGTCTCGCCTAAGTTCGCGTTCCCGTTTTCGTTTTACCATCTAGGAGTTGATAGAACATGGCACGTATTAAGCGCGCTGTTGCCGCCAAGAAGAAGCGCCGTACCGTTATGCACCGTGCGAAGGGTTACTACGGTGCCGCTTCGCGTACTTACAAGCATGCTAAAGAGCAGGTCCAGCACTCCCTGCAGTATCAGTATCGTGATCGCCGCAACAAGAAGCGCGAGATTCGTTCTCTCTGGATCACTCGTATCAACGCTGCTGCTCGCCTGAACGATATTTCTTACTCTCAGTTCATGCACGGCCTGAAGGTTGCCGGCATCGAGCTCGACCGCAAGGTCCTGGCTCAGATGGCTTACGAGGACATCGAGTCCTTCAACGAGCTGGCTACCATCGCCAAGAAGGCTCTCGAGGCCTAATAGATTCTCTTGAATCGCTAGGGGAGTGTCGCGTTGTACGCGGCGCTCCCTCTTTTTATCTGAAGCGCGGTTTACATTGCTAAAAGCGCGGGTAGATAGACACTTACAGGTGACCGATCTCTATATATTCCTGAACCAAAGGGTCATCATCTGATACGTGCGGAAGATCCGCACCAGTCTTTCTATTAGCTATAGAAAGCAATATGTTGTGTAGGACTTGTGAAGAGTGGAATTGACGTCCCACAGAGCTTCGCGGTCTGGCAATATATCTCCTTGCCGCGCGGCCCGGTCGGACCGGATGAGCCGCG
>CABUBS010000180.1 GCA_902489855.1 uncultured Collinsella sp. | reverse complement strand
AAGAGGAGTGCGGTCTCAAGGCGTTTTGGGAGTGGCCCGCGGAACTCCGCACCCGCGGCGAAGCTTCCGCCAAGGTCTGCGCCGACCATCCGGCGCGTATGCTCTACCACCAGATGACGCAGTACTTCTTCGATCGCCAGTGGAGCCGCCTCAAGGCCTATGCCAATGAGCGCGACATTCTCATCATCGGCGACCTGCCCATCTATGTCTCGCGTGACTCTGTCGAGATGTGGGCGACGCCTGAGCTCTTTAAGATCGACGCCGCCGGCAATCCCGTGAGCGTCGCCGGCACGCCGCCCGACCAGTTCTCGGCCACCGGCCAGTACTGGGGCAACCCCATCTACGACTGGGACGCCATGGAGTCCGACGGCTTCTCCTGGTGGGAGGGCCGCATTCGCGCCGCCCTCGACATGTACGATGTCATCCGCCTGGATCACTTCCGCGGCTTCGAGGCCTATTGGGAGGTGCCGTTCTCCTCGCCCGATTCGTCCTACGGTTCGTGGACGCAGGGTCCCGGCCTCAAGTTCTTCAAGACGCTCGAGGAAAAGCTCGGCACGCTGCCCATCATCGCCGAAGACCTGGGCTTCCTCACCCCCGGCGTCATCGACATGCGCGACAACTCGGGCTTCCCCGGCATGAAGATCTTGCAGTTCGCCTTTGAGGGCACCAACTCGTACTACCTGCCGCACAACTACATTGCCAACACCGTCGCCTATGTGGGCACACACGACAACGAGACGGCGCGCGGTTGGTTTGAGGGAACGGCTACCCCGCGTCAGCGCGAGCAGGCGACCCTGTACACCCACCAGCAGGCAGGCGAGCCCATGGCCGATGCGCTCAACCGCACCATCGCCGCCAGCGTGAGCGATACCTGCATCTACACCATGCAAGACCTGCTCAACCTGGGCAACGAGGCGCGCATCAACACTCCCGCCACCCTGGGCGGCAACTGGACCTGGCGCATGCTCGATGGCGCCATCACCCGCGAGCTCGAGCACAAGCTCACCGACTGGACCGAGACCTACTTCCGCATCCCGTCGGAAGCCGAAATTGAGCTTCCCCAATAGGAGCCACCACGCCCGACCCCACCTCACCGTGCGGACGCGTCCGTTTCCCCGCGTGAGGCCATCTCAATCCCTCGCGCGGGCTTCTTATGAATTGCAGACATGAAACAACCCATCACAGGAGAAAACATGCCCCAAATTAACCTCATGGAACTCGCCGAGCAGTCTTTTGGCACCTCGCTCGAGCAGCTCGACGACCGTCGCATTTACAAGCTGCTGGTCAAACTCGTGCAGGAGCGCTCTGCCGCCTGCCCGCTCAACAACGGCAAGAAAAAGCTCTACTACATCTCTGCTGAGTTTTTGATCGGCAAGCTGCTCATCAACAACATGATCGACCTCGGCATCTATGACGAGGTTAAGGACCAGCTCGTCGCCGCAGGCCACGACCTCAACAAGATCGAGGAGTTCGAGGTCGAGCCGTCGCTCGGCAACGGCGGCCTGGGCCGCCTGGCCGCGTGCTTCCTGGATTCCATCGCCACGCTGGGCTTGACCGGCGATGGCGTGGGCCTCAACTATCACTACGGTCTGTTCCGTCAGCGCTTTGTCGACAACCAGCAGAAGGCCGTCCCCGACGAGTGGCTCGGTGAGCAGGACATCCTAGTCGACGATGACCGCTCCTACACCGTCGAGTTCGGCGATTTTGCCGTTACTTCCAAGCTCGTCAACATCGATGTGCCCGGTTACGGCCAGCCCACCAAGAACCGCCTGCGCCTGTTCGACCTGGCGAGCGTCGACGACGGCCTGGTCCCCGGCAGCTCCATCGACTTCGACAAGACCGAGATCGCCAAGAACCTCACCTTGTTCCTCTACCCCGACGATTCCGACGAGCAGGGCCGCCTACTTCGCATCTATCAGGAGTACTTCATGGTGAGCAACGCCGCCCAGCTCCTGATCGACGAGGCCGTCGAGCGCGGCAGCAACCTGCACGATCTGGCCGACTACGCCGTGGTCCAAATTAACGACACGCACCCCACCATGGTCATCCCCGAGCTCATTCGCTTGCTCACCACCGAGCATAGCATCGAGTTTGACGAGGCCGTGACCATCGTACGCTCCATGGTCGCCTACACTAACCACACAATTCTTGCCGAGGCGCTCGAGAAGTGGCCGCTCGCCAGCCTGCAGAAGGTCTCCCCTGCCATCGCCGACATTATCGTCAAGCTCGATGAGATCGCGAAAGCCGAGCACGATGACCCGCGCGTCGCCATCATCGACGAATACGACACCGTCCACATGGCCCATATGGATATCCACTTTGGCTTCTCCATCAACGGCGTAGCCGCCCTCCACACCAAGATCCTGGAAGACACCGAGCTTCATCCGTTCTACGAGATCTATCCCAAGAAGTTCTCCAACAAGACCAACGGCATCACCTTCCGCCGCTGGATCCATGGGGCCAACCCCGCGCTCGCCAGCCTGCTCGACGATGTGATCGGCACCGACTGGCGCAGCACCGGCGATCTGAGCAAACTCGCCAAGTTCGCCGACGACAAGGACGTTCTTGAGCGCCTGGCCGCCACCAAGGTCGAGGCTAAGGCCATCATGCGCCAGTTCATGGCGCTCGAGCAGGGCGTGACCATTCCCTCCAACGCCATCATCGATGTCCAGGTCAAGCGCATCCACGAGTACAAGCGCCAGCAGATGCTCGCGCTCTACATCATCTGGAAGTACCTCGATATCAAGAACGGCAACAGACCTAAGCACCCCGTCACCATCATCTTTGGCGGCAAAGCGGCGCCTGCCTACACTATCGCGCAGGACATCATCCATCTGATCCTGACGCTATCGCAGTGGATTGCAAACGACCCCGACGTGGCCCCCTACCTGCAGGTTGTCATGATCGAGAACTACAACGTCACCGCCGCCGAGCGCGTGATCCCCGCCGCTGACATCTCCGAGCAGATCAGCCTGGCCTCCAAGGAGGCGAGCGGCACCTCCAACATGAAGTTCATGCTCAACGGCGCCCTAACCCTGTGCACGCTCGACGGTGCCAACGTGGAGATTGCCGAGCTCGTGGGCGACAAGAACATCTATACCTTTGGTGCCTCGTCCAAACAGGTCGAGCAGCTCTACGCCGACGGCGCCTATGACGCCGGTGTGCTCTACCGCAAGCCCGGTATCAAGCTGCTGGTGGACTTTATCACCAACCCCGCCTTTATGGCGACCGGCAACGCCGAGCGCCTGCAGCGCCTGCACGACGACATTAAGGGCAAGGACTGGTTTATGGCCCTGCTCGACATTGAGGAGTATATCCAGACCAAGGAGCGCGTGCTGGCCGACTATGAGGACCAGGACGCCTGGATGCGCAAGGCGCTGATCAACATCTCCAACGCCGGCACCTT
The DNA here is from genome assembly GCA_902489855.1 of uncultured Collinsella sp. Classification (GTDB taxonomy): domain Bacteria; phylum Actinomycetota; class Coriobacteriia; order Coriobacteriales; family Coriobacteriaceae; genus Collinsella. The sequence goes on along the minus strand of CABUBS010000180.1, from coordinate 448 downwards.
CTCGTCTGACCGCACGATCTCCCAGTACAACGACGAGATTTGGCACCTGAGCTAATTTCGTTTCCTTTACCCATCCTCTTGAAAGCGGAGTCGTGGCAACGCGGCTCCGCTTTTTGTGCCCGCACGCTACCCTGTGACCCGACTCGACCGAAGAATCTCGATCTGTAACAGCTACTCGGTAAAAACGGCCCCAGCCGTTACAGATTGAGACATACCGGCCCCCCTTGGGTCAATCTCGATCTGTAACATCTAGCAGCTGAAATTCACCTTTGGTGTTACAGATTTAGATGAAATGGTTAGCTCAGCGGAACCGTCTCAATCTGTAACATCTAACGTCCGAAATCAGCCTCACCCGTTACAGATCGAGACAAACGACCGGTCAGACAGCCCCAACACAATCAAAACCACCCCTAAAAGGGGTGGTTTGCTCTTAGGGTATAACCCTTGG
>CABUBS010000179.1 GCA_902489855.1 uncultured Collinsella sp. | reverse complement strand
ATCACGCATGAGCTCGGCCAGCGCCTCGCGATCGATACGCAGCGCATCGCCGCCGACTGGGTCGAGCGAATCGCCCTGTCCGGCGAGACCTTTGGCCTGTTTGCGCTCCGCACGGGAAAGGCCACGTTCGCGATACTTTTGCGAATGCGCCGTGTACATATTGATGAACAGAATGACCAGGAAGCTGAACGCGATTACGACCACGACCCAAAAGAGGGCCACCGACGTATTGCCGCCCATCCACTCAAAGTAAATCGCAATGGGAATGGTCTGCGTAATACCGGCGTAGTTGCCCGCAAAGAACAGGGTGCAGCCAAACTCGCCCATCGCGCGGGCAAAGGCGAGCACCGTGCCGGCGGCAATCGAGGGCCAGCCAAGCGGCATCATGAGCTTGGCAAAGATGCGACGCTCGGACCATCCCAGGGTTCGCGCGGCGTCGAGCATCTGCGCGTCAAGACTCTCGAAGGCTCCGAGCGCCGTGCGGTAAACCAGCGGAAACGACACGACGACGGCCGAAATGACCGCCGCGGGCCACGTAAAGACGATCGAGATGCCGTGCGCGATAAGCCACTGGCCCACCCCGGTCGATCGACCAAATAGCATAAGCAGCAAAAAGCCGCAGACCGTGGGTGGCAGCACCATAGGAATCGTAAAGACCGAATCGAGCAGGCCCTTGATGCGACTCGAGGTACCCATAGTCTTCCACGCGGCGAACAGGCCCAGCGCAAAGGAGATCAGCAGGGCAAGGCCGCTCGTTTTGATAGAAACCCAAAACGGACGGTAGTCGATGCCGCCAAAAAACGTCTGGGCGCACTCCGCCAGCGAAGGTGGCTCCGTCGTCGAGACGCTCGCATACGGCACTAAGGCGGCGTTGTCGCTCCACAGGGCTCCGCCACCCAGATCAAGCTCGGCGTTCGCGGCCTCGGCGGCATTCACCACCGTGTAGCAATCGGCGTCTTCGCCCTTCACCTTAAACTGATAGCGATAATCGCCCTGCACAAGTTCGTTGTCCGAGGTAAACACCCACTCAAGCCTGGAGTCCTCCAGCAGCGCTCCGCCCATGGAGTGAGACTTATCGAGCCCCGTGAGCATCTTCTTAAGCGCCTTTTGGTCAGAGGCGTTTGTAATGTCGAGCCCCGCGTCCTTAGCGGCGTGTGCATCAACCCACACCACGATGTTCGAAGGCGTCGTCACCGTCACAAGCGTCGTCTTTTTGTAGATGGGAAATCGATAGCCCTCGGGCTGACCTGCAAACGAGCGTGCCGTGCCCTTGGCATTGCGCTCAAACGCGTTGAGGCCAAACTCGACGCCATCGATAAGCGCGGAGTCCTCGGTCGCCTGGCACCCATCGGCGGTGGTAAAGAGAGCCTCGGCACAGGCAGCCCCAGGCAGCGAGGTAAACGCAAAGAGAACCGCTGCCAGCGCGGCGAGCAGGCGAATCGTTTTCCTTGACACGGGCGACTCCTCAAACACAGGGCAACGGCGCGCAGGCACGCCGGTTCAATCAAAAAGGACAGGCGATCGCAAGAACGCCCGCCCTCAAGAATATCGTTATACAGTGCCCTTTCGCACTACTCGGAAAGCTCAAAGCCGTACTTGGCCCAAATCTTCTGGGCTTTCTTGTTGGTCAGGCAGAAGTCGATGAACGCCTTGGCCTCGTCGGCATGCTCGGAGCTATCGGCGACAGCGCCGGGATACACGATGGGCTTGTGCGAGTCCTCGGGGCACACGAAGGCCTCCTCGATGCCGTCGTAGCGGAAGATATCGGAGCTGTAGACAAAACCCGCCACGCAGTCGCCTGTAGAGACGTAAGACGCAGCGGTGCCGACCTTGTCGGCCAGGGCTACCTTGTCGGCGAGCTCGGGCGCGTACTCGCCGTCGTCGCCCTCGGTACCGGTATAGAGGCCCACGGAAGCCAGCGCCTGGTTGGCGTACTTGCCGGCGGGGACGGTCTTGGCGTCGCCGATGGCAATCTTACCGTCCAGATTCGCGACGTCGGCGATGGCCTCGACCTTAGTATCGGAGCCCTCGGCGCGAATGATCACGAGATCGTTGACGAACATGTCCTCGCGGGTGTCGGTGTCGACGAGCTCGGCGGTCTCAGCGTCATCCATGGTGCCCTTGGAAGCGGTGATGAGCACGTCGACCGTGGCGCCGGCCTTCATCTGCTCGACGAGGTCGCCGGAGGCCTTAAACTGCGTGTCGGCAAAGGTGGTGCCGGTTTGGTCGGTGTAGAGCTCCTGAACCTCGGGCAGGGCCTTCTCGAGGGAGTTAGCGGCAAAGACCTGCAGCTCGACGGTTTCCTTCTTGGAAGAGGCCTTGGCGGAGCCGACATCGGATCCGGCCGGCTCGGACGTCTTGCTGCCCGAACAGCCGGCAAGACCAAGGCCGGCAGCGGCGACAGCAGAAAGCGAAACGAATCCGCGGCGAGAAACCATATCGAACATGTTCAACCCTTTCGAACGCTATGCCCGGGCACCCCGCCTCGGGCTTTAATCTGCAATCAGATTATACTTCTGCGCGAATAATGATAGTGAGATATTATTCTCGTCAGAGAATATAGTTTCAAGTTACCGTGCACCTCGGCGTCGATTCGGCGGAAAACAAAGGCGGAGCAGCCGTTCAGGTCGCCCCGCCGCAGGTAAACCGCTTAGTTGGTATGTCCGCCGCCCGCCGTCATCTGAGCCGCATGCTCCAGCTGATCTGTTATGGCCTCCCAGCTTTCGCGGGCGGCCTTCGTAGAACCGGGAAAGTTTACGACAAGTGTATGACCTCGTTGCATGCAAATAGCGCGCGAGAGCATGGCGCGGCGCGTCTTGGTCATGGAGTAGGCACGAATTGCCTCGGCAATACCCGGCACATCGCGGTCGCAGACGGAACGCGTCGCCTCGGGCGTTACATCGCGCATCGAAAGCCCCGTGCCGCCGCAGGTGAGCACGACATTGGCGTGGCACTCATCGGCGGCTTCCATAATGGCATCACCGATCTCGCTGACGTCGTCGCGCACGACCACATGTGAGGCGACCGTCCAGCCCTGTGCCTCGATAAGTTCCTCGAGTGCGGCTCCGGCCTCATCCTGCAAAAGATCGCGTGTGTCCGAGCACGTCACGATCGATATCTTCAGCTCCATAGCATTCCCCCTACAACACGGCGCCCTCGGGCAGGTCGACGCGAACAACGTCCACGGCATCTCCCGCCTTGAGCTCGCACGGTCCTTCGTCAATACGCAGCAGGCAGTTCGCACGCTGCATAGTTCCAAGCAGCGCCGAATTCTGTGTCTTAGCCTCGGTCGCCAACAACTCACCGGTCTCGGGGTCGCGCAAAACCGTGGCGCGATCGAAGAAGCGGCGATGCTGTCGCTTTTTCACGCCGTGCGTGAGCGTCGCCTGCTGCACGGGACGCGCAACCTCGGCAAAACCGCGCATCTTGCGAATCGCCGGACGGGCAAGCATCTCAAAGCCCACATACGCCGCGGCCGGGTTGCCCGAAAGCCCCAGGTAGGGCTTACCCCCGAGCAAGCCAAACGTGATGGCCTTGCCCGGACGCATCGAGATGCGGTCAAACAGCACCTCGCCCTCACGCCGGACGAGCGCCGTCACATAGTCGTAATCGCCCGCCGAGGCGCCACCGCTCGTAATGACAAAGTCGCACTCCTGCACGGCACGATGCACCAGCTCGGCGATCGCTTGCTCATCATCGGGCGCAATGCCGTAGAACACGGGCTCCGCGCCGGCATCGAGTGCTTCGGCCATCAACGCCGACGAGTTGGAATCGCGAATCTGCCCGCGCGCCGGCAGCTCACCCGGCGCGACCAGCTCCGTGCCCAGCGAGATAATGCCCACGCGCGGAGCGGCATGCACCTTCACGTTCGCATACCCGGCGCTC
>CABUBS010000178.1 GCA_902489855.1 uncultured Collinsella sp. | reverse complement strand
TGAGCATGCCCTTCTGGCGCGAGGACCTCTAAGTCTTTCCGTTTCCGGTGCGGTCCCCCTACAACCGCACCGGCTTCGCCCGTTAAACGGGCAACACTAATACTTACGTAATTCATTTCTTCGAAAGGAATCGAACCATGGGTGTTAACCTCTCCGGCCGTAGCTTCCTCAAGCTTCTCGACCTCACCACCGAGGAGATCGAGTACCTGCTCAAGCTTTCCAAGAACTTCAAGGATATGAAGCGCGCTGGCGTTCCGCACCGCTATCTCGAGGGCAAGAACATCGTTCTGCTCTTCCAGAAGACCTCCACTCGTACCCGCTGCGCCTTCGAGGTCGGCGGCATGGATCTGGGCATGGGCGTCACCTACCTCGATCCGGGTTCGTCGCAGATGGGCAAGAAGGAGTCCATCGAGGACACCGCCCGCGTTCTCGGCCGCATGTATGACGGCATCGAGTTCCGTGGCTTTGCCCAGGACGACGTCGAGGAGCTCGCTGCTAAGTCCGGCGTGCCTGTCTGGAACGGCCTGACCACCGAGTGGCATCCCACCCAGATGCTCGCCGACATCCTGACCGTCCAGGAGAACTTCAACTACGACATCAAGGGCAAGACTCTCGTCTTCATGGGCGACTGCAAGAACAACGTTGCTCGCTCCCTCATGGTCGTCTGCTCCAAGCTCGGTATGAACTTCGTGGCCTGCGGCCCCGAGGAGTGCATGCCCGCTGACGACGTCATCGAGGCCTGCAAGCCCATCGCCGAGGCCAACGGCTGCACCATCAAGCTGACCACCGACGTCAAGGACGGCGTCACCGGTGCCGACGTTATCTACACCGACGTGTGGGTCTCCATGGGCGAGCCCGACGAGGTCTGGGCCGAGCGCATCGCTCAGCTCACCCCGTATCGCGTTACCTCCGAGGTCATGGCTATGGCCAACCCGGGTGCCATCTTCCTGCACTGCCTGCCCAGCTTCCACGACACCAACACCACGATTGGCGCCGAGAAGTGCGAGCAGTTCGGCATCACCGAGCAGGAGGTCACCGACGAGGTCTTCGAGAGCCCCGCTTCCAAGGTCTTCGACGAGGCCGAGAACCGCATGCACACCATTAAGGCTGTCATGTACGCCACGCTCAAGTAAGAGCATCTAGCATCTCGCTCGGGGTGTATTACTGCGCACCCCGAGCGGTTTTATCTGGTAATAATCTCGCATCAAGCGGCAGGCACGGCACGGAAGAGCCGCTTCTGGCGAGATCAGTAAATGATTTATGAAGGGGGGATGAGAACTATGACTGAGACCGCTAAGAAAAAGCGCGGTATGCCTTCATCGTTCACCATTCTTCTTGCTCTGCTGGCAATTGTCGCAGTGATTACCGTTATCGTCTCCGGCACGTCCGGTGGCGCGGTTACTGCCGCCCGTCTGAGCGATTTCTGCACCGCCCCGATCCTGGGCTTCGCTGACGCTCTGCCCGTCTGCCTCTTCGTTATGATCCTGGGCGGCTTCCTCGGCATGATGACCGAGACCGGCGCCCTGGACAACGGCATCGCCGTCCTGGTGCAGAAGCTTAAGGGCAACGAGATTATGCTCATTCCCGTGCTGATGCTCATCTTCTCCCTCGGTGGTACCACCTATGGTATGTGCGAGGAGACCGTTCCCTTCTACGCCCTGCTCGCCGCTACCATGATGGCCGCTGGCTTCGACCCCATGGTCGGTGCCGCTACCGTCCTGCTCGGCGCTGGCTGCGGCTGCCTGGGCTCCACGGTTAACCCGTTCGCCGTCGGCGCTGCCGTCGACGCTCTGACCGGCGTTGGCATTGAGGTCAACCAGTCCATCATCATCGGCCTCGGTGCCGTCCTGTGGATTGTCACTACCGCTATGTCCATCGTTTTCGTGATGAACTATGCCAAGAAGGTCAAGGCTGACAAGGGTTCCACCATCCTGTCGATGCAGGAGCTCAAGGACGCCGAAGAGGCTCACGGCAAGGCTGCTTCCGAGGTCCACAAGGAGGTCAAGCTCACCGGTCGTCAGAAGGGTGTTCTGATCGCCTTCGCCTTCACCTTCGTCGTCATGATCGTCGGTTTCATTCCGCTGGCCGATCTCAACGAGGGCGTCGCCAACTTCTTCGACGCTGGCGCTGTCTACGACGCCGATGGTAACGCCGTCGTCCAGGGCTGGTCTGCCCTGATCACCGGCCTGCCCATTGGCCAGTGGTACTTCGACGAGGCTTCCACCTGGTTCTTCCTCATGGCCGTCCTGATCGGTATCATCGGTGGCCTGTCCGAGAAGCAGATCGTCAACACCTTCATCACCGGCGCTGCCGACATGATGTCCGTTGTTCTCGTTATCGCCCTCGCCCGTGGTATCTCCGTCCTCATGGCTAACACCGGCCTCGACGTCTTCGTCCTCGACGCTGCCGCCAATGCCCTGGCTGGCCTGTCCGGCGTGATCTTCGCTCCCATGAGCTTCCTGGTCTACTTCGGCCTGTCCTTCCTGATCCCCTCGACCTCCGGTATGGCCACCGTCTCCATGCCCATCATGGGACCGCTGGCTGTTAAGCTTGGCTTCTCGCCCGAGGTCATGGTCATGATCTTCTCCGCCGCCATCGGTGTCGTGAACCTGTTCACCCCGACTTCCGGCGCCATCATGGGCGGTCTCGCCCTGGCCAAGATCGAGTGGACGACCTGGCTCAAGTTTGCCCTTAAGCTCATCGTCGCGCTCTCCGTCGTCTGCGCCGTCATCCTGACCGTCGCCTGCGTGCTGCTCTAAGTACCCAACGGGTACCCCACGGAAACCTTGACGATCCTGTAAAGGATCACCTGGTCATCGTCTGTCCGGTGGGGTAAACCCACCGGTAGACTCCTACCTTTAGCCCCCTTCCGTTCCGTGCGCGGGAGGGGGCGCACTTATGTTGCGCGGTTCTACGACGCTGCGCGCCGCCCAGGACGACAATTTGTCATTCAAAAGGCAAGCCATGACCAAAAGGTCTATGCCTCGCCTTTTTCATGCCAACTTGTACGTTCTGGACGGCGCTCGCTGTCCGTCCTCTGCCTGCGGCGCTTTCCATTGTTGGTGCAGAGGGCGCTTTGCCTACTCTGGCGGGCTTTCGCTGGCTTATGCTCAACCTGCGACGTTTCCATTATTGATACAAAGGCCAGGTTTGTTTGAACCAAAAAGGGGAAGTTGCGGTGGAATAGTTCCTGTTTGGCCGTCATGAGGGGTTAAACAGGAACTATTCCACCGCAACTTATCGGTGGCGTGTTTGGTTGGTGCCAGTTGATTGCTTGGGCGTTGGGGAGGGTTTGCTCCGTTATAATCGCCTAGAACATTAATTGGAAACGGGACGGGAGCCATACATGCGCCAGGGTTTCGACAACGCGAAGTATATCGAGCTGCAGGCTGCTCACATTAAGGAGCGCATCTCGCAGTTTGGTGGCAAGCTCTATTTGGAGTTTGGCGGTAAGCTGTTCGATGACTATCATGCGAGCCGCGTGCTGCCGGGTTTTGAACCGGACAGCAAGTTCCGCATGCTCAAGAGCATCGCCGATGACGTTGAGGTCATCATCGCGATCAACGCGAACCACATCGAGAAAAACAAGGCTCGTGGTGACCTTGGCATTACCTATGACGAGGACGTTTTGCGCCTGGTCGATCTGTTCCGAGGGAATGGGTTTGCCGTCGCGGCTGTGGTCATCACCCAGTATGCCGGCCAGCCTGCTGCCGATGTGTTCCGCAACCGCCTGAACGCGCTCGGTATTCCCGCCAAGCTGCACTATCCCATCGAGGGGTATCCGCACGATGTCGATCTGATCGTGTCCGACGATGGCTACGGCAAGAACGAGTTTGTCGAGACCACGCGTCCGCTCGTTGTCGTGACGGCACCCGGCCCCGGTTGTAGTTGACCGTGGTCTTGT
>CABUBS010000177.1 GCA_902489855.1 uncultured Collinsella sp. | reverse complement strand
CCCACCAGGACCTAGACCGAAAAGACGATCTTGCGGCAGTTCCAGAAGTACTGGGCGCCCGAGATAACGGTCAGGACAACGGCAACGGCGTACAAGAAGCGCGACACCGAGTAGATGCCGAGCGTCAGCGCCACCGGGCCAAGGTGCAAGCCGGCCATAGCAAAAACGCACAGGTAACCGCAGATGGAGACCATCGTGGTTGCCGTCTTGTACTTGCCGAGCTTATCGGCCGCAACGACCACACCCGCCGCACTCGCGACCATGCGAAGGGCGCTCACCAGAAGCTCACGGAACAGGATAATGAACACCGACCACACGGTCACCGCGCCAAAATCCAAGAACAGCAGCAGGGCCGAGAACACGAGCAGCTTATCGGCGATGGGGTCCAAGAATTTACCGAAGTCGGTGATCTCATTGCGCGAACGCGCCAGATAACCGTCGACCTTATCGGTGCACGACAGGATCACATACAGAATGAAGGCAGCGGCGGCGAGCGGGCCGTCGAAGGTGCTCCAATCCGTACCGGCAACACTCTTGTGAGAAAGCGCCGAGACGATCATGAACACCGGGATAAAGACGATGCGAACGCACGTCACGATGTTGGCGGGCGTCCAGACACTCGTCAGTTCCTTATTGCTCTCGTTAGCCACGACGCTCTCCTACTCCACAACATGACCGATAAGCTCATAGCAGAAGCTATCGGTAAACTCGACGGTCAGAATATCGCCCACGGACGCCTCGCTGGCGTCCAGATGCACCGCGCCATCGGAATCGGGCGCCTGGAACCAGGCATGGCCGATCAGCTCGGCGCCATCCTCGGTCTCTTCGATACCGTCGACGATTACCTGGGCGCGCTCGCCCACATGTGCGGCGGTGGCGGCAAAACCGAGCGACTCGGCCAGGTCCATGGCCTCCTGGGCGCGCTCAAGCTTAACCTCCTCATCGACCTGGCCCTCCATCTTGGCGGCCAGGCTGCCTTCCTCACGCGAGTAGGCAAAGACACTCGTGTAGTCAAAGCCGACGGTGTCCATAAAGTCGATAAGGTCGCGGAACTCGTCGTCGGTCTCGGTCGGGAAGCCGACCATGGCCGTGGAACGAATCACGATGCCGGGGATGCGCTCGCGAAGGTCGCGGAACAGATCCTCGAGCTCCTGGCGCGAACCGGAGCGACGCATGGCCTTGAGAATGCGCGCGTCGCAGTGCTGCACGGGGATATCGATATAGGGCAGCACCTCGGGCGTATCGCGAATCGTCTCGATGAGTTCGTCAGTCATGCCCTCGGGCTGCAGATAGAGCACGCGGACCCAGACGTTGTGCGGGCGCACGGCCTCGGCGACGGCACGCAGCAGCTGCGCCAGATTGCGCGGCGAGCCATCGGCGACGTCCTCGTCGGCAAAGTCGGTACCCCAGATGCCCGTGTCCTGGCCGATCAGCACGATCTCGCGCACACCGCCGGCAACCAGGTCGCGCACCTCGGAGATGATGCTCTCGGCATTGCGCGAATGATAGCGGCCGCGGATGTAGGGAATCATGCAGAAGCTGCAGAAGCGGTTGCAGCCATCGGAAATCTTGACGTAAGCGACAGCACCCTCGACGGTACGTTTGACCTGCGGGATATAGGCTGCAATCTCACGCTCGACACCCAGCACGCCATCGATGACCGCCACGATGCCATCTTCCTCGTCGGCCTTCACAAAGGCAGCGACCTCGGGCAGCTCATCAGGCAGGTCATCGCCATAGCGCGACGGCACGCAGCCGCACATGACGATGGGGCAAGAACGAACGCCGTCCTGAACCTCGTTGGCGAGCTCGAGCGTGGTCTCGATGCTCTCGGACGTTGCGGAGGCGAGGAACGAGCAAGTATTGACGATGGCGATATCGGCATCCTGCGGGTCGAATGCTTCCTCGTAGCCTGCGGCGGTCAAAAGAGAACGCATGCGGTCGGTGTCAACCTCGTTCTTAGCGCACCCGAGGGTGATGTAGAGCACGGTGCCCAACGGTGTATCCATGTTGGAAAGCGGTCCTTTCGAATGATATTAGCGGTAGTTGGTGAACTGAAGCGGCTGGCCGTAGTCCTGGTCGCGCAGGAACTGGATCACAGTCTGCAACGCGTCCTTCAAAGCAGAGGAAACACGCAGCTTATCGGCCTCGATGGTCACCTTGACCTTGAGCTTTTGGTCCTTGATGTCCTTGTTGATCTTCTTGGCGGTCGCCTGGTCGATACCCTCGACGATATGGCCGAGCACGCGCACGGTACCGCCCGATGCCGCCTGCGGAGCATCCCACGAGACAGCCTTGAGGTCGATGCCGCGCTTAATGAGCTTGGAGCTCAGCACGTCGACAATCTGCTTGGAGACAAAGTCGGCCGGGGCGTTGATCGTAAAGAGCTTGTCGCCCTTCGAAAGCTCGATCGTGGCGCCGGAATCCTTAAGGTCATAGCGCTGGGAAATCTCGCGCGTGGTCTGCTGGAAGGCGTTGTCGACCTCTTGCATGTTGACCTCGGACACGACGTCGAAGCTGGAATCTTTAGCCATGATGTTTCCTTTCGCGTACGAGCGGCTTAGTAGCTATCGTACGAATTGTCGGTAGAATCGGTGGGTGTCTGACCGTCAGTTGCGGTATCGGCGCCATCCGTGGACTGGGCATCGGTACCGTCGGTGGTATCGGTACCATCGGTGGTGTCGGTACCATCAGAACTTTCACCATTCTCGGAATCAGACGTCTCCTTCTTGGGAACGGTGATCGTCACACGCGCCACGCCCGAGGTCTTAGTATCGTAACGAACCTTTTCACCGTTCTTGGTAACGGTGACATCGGAAGGCTTGGACGTGGTGATCTCGATCGAAGACTCGGGCGAGTACTCCTGCTCAAAGGGGCCAGTCGCTTGGGCGCCATAGACCGACTTGCCGTCGACCTTGACCTCAATCCACGCGGTCTTTCCCTTGGCAACGGAGACTTTGACCTTCGTGACCTCGTTCTCTTCCTTCTTGGCCGTCGTCTTGGTAGCGTCCGAATCAGTCGACTCATCCGTCGCCTCATCGGTGTCATCGTCCTCGTCGACCGTTTCGGTCTTCTTAGAAGACTTCTTGGTCGTCATCTTGGTAGCAGTGGGCGTCTCGGGCGTGTTCTCGGGCGCCGAAGATGCGCAGCCACGTAGAAGCACCACGATGAGCACAATCAACAGCAGCACAACGGCACCGATGCCGGCGTAGACGATACGCGGATCGAGCCCGTTGTTTTGAGGAGTACGTGATCCGCCGCGTCCACGACCGGAACTGCTGCGGCCGCCTCCCTGAGGCATACGACCGCGATTGCTATCGGAACGGCCGCGATAGCCGCCCTGGCCCTGAAGGCTGCGCTGACCCGAGCGGGGCGCAAGCTCACCGCGGCCTTGATAGCCACGCTGGCCCGAACGCGAAGCCGAAGAGCGCTGGCCATACGGCTGTGATTGAGAGCGAAGACGCGGCGTCACCTGCGTGGTATCGGCATCCGCATAGCCACCGCGAGAGCGTCCCATAGAGGCACCACGGTAACCGCGATCGGAATAGCCGCCGTCGCCGTAGCCGGCACGAGGGTCACGCGCCACGCCGCGGGCAGCGGGAAGCGCACGGTCCTCGGGCATCGGCGTACTGCGGAACCGGTCACGCTGTGAGCGAATCTCCTCGCCCGAACCCGTCTCGGTAATATAACCGGCCTGCTGAGGACGCTGTCCATAGCGGGTCGAACGACCGCCCTGAACCATCAGGAAGCGCCCGTTATCGACCGAGGAACGCGAATTGACGTAGCCGGCGGCGTCCTGAAAACGACCGCCCTGCTGGGACGTCTCGCGTTCGTATGCCATCAGGTCGTCAAAGTAGGCATTGACGACCTCGCGCGGATTGAGGCCCAAAAAGCGAGCATAGCTCGAAATCATGCCCTGCGCATAGCCGCGCGGCGGCATCGAGGCAAAGTTACCGGTCTCGAAAAACTCGAT
>CABUBS010000176.1 GCA_902489855.1 uncultured Collinsella sp. | reverse complement strand
GGAGTCTGAAAGCGTGATAAAGCCAAATTCGGAGCTCGACCACAGCACGATCTCCTCGGAAAGACGCGACAGGTGCATGGCCATGACGGAGCCAGCGTAATGCAGATCGAGCAGGAAATCACGGTCGGAAACAGCATCGAGTGAGTTAGGAATCACGCCCGCAAAGCCAAGTTCGGCAGCCGTCATCTGGCGATCGAGCGGATAGCTCGTACCGGCAAGCGCGGCAGCACCCAGCGGGCAGTTGTCGGCGGCATCAAAGGCGGCCTTCAAGCGTGTAAAGTCGCGCGCGAACATCCAGGAATACGCCAGCAGATGATGCGAGAGCAGCACGGGCTGAGCGTGCTGCATATGCGTGTAACCCGGCAGAATCACCTTGTCGTACTTCTTAGCCGCATCCACCAGCACATGGCGCAGCTCAAGATTGGCCTCCATGAGCTCCTTCGCCAGCGCCTTGACGCCCAGGCGCGTGTCGGTCGCCACCTGGTCGTTGCGCGAACGTCCGGTATGCAAGCGCTTACCGGCCTCGCCGATGCGACGCGTCAGCTCGCTCTCGATGGACATATGAATGTCTTCGTCGTTGATGTCGAAGGTGAAGTTGCCGGCATCGATATCCTGTTCGATTCCGGTCAGGCCCTTGGCAATCGCCTGCTCGTCCTCGGCACTGATGATGCCCTGGGCCGCCAGCATTTTGGCATGCGCCTTAGAGCCTGCGATATCCTGCTTATAGAGATGTTTGTCGGCCGGCAGCGACGCGCCAAACTCCTGCGTGACCTCGGCCACGCCTGCCTCAAAACGACCGCCCCAAAGAGCCATGGAACCGTCCCCTTTCTCCAAATACCAAAACAAGCGCCCAAAGCAATGCGCCATATCGCTAAAGCGATTTTTCAACCGCTAGTTTTACACATTCCCCACCGTGTGCGGAGCCATGTAGCTAATTTGCAAAGAAGTGACGCGCCATGCACTTGGCGCCCAACGTCTCCCTCCGGATGTTGCCCTGCGAACCATCGATCCAGGCCTTCAGGCTCATAGGGACGTCCTCGACCCTTGCAGCATCGAACTCGGGCGCGAGGGCAAGTAAAGCATGCGCGATAGCATTGAACATAATGGATACTCCTCATATATATAGGCGCAGAGCCGCCAAATTGATAGAAGGAGCCCCGCCGGAGAACCCCGGCGGGGCTCGGACTCAGCCACAGTCGCGGCATCATATATGCGGGCGGAACGTAGGGGCCACCGATGTTAAGAAGTGTCAGCAAGCATAACGAAAGGTAGGGACCCCGTGCGCCCGTTATGTATCACGCGGATGGGCCGCGCGGATACCAAGGGAAGGAGGCGCTAGGCCTGGGCGGCAGCAGAGCTGGGGCCCTGGACCTTTGCCCACGTCTTGAGTGACAGCGTATCGATCTCGATAAAGCCGGCGCTGGCCTTCTCGTCAAACGTAGTGTCGCGGTCGTAGGTAGCCAGACCGTAGTCATACAGGCTAAACGGGCTCTTGCGGCCGACGACATGGCAGTTGCCCTTAAAGAACTTCAGACGGACGGTGCCGGTCACGAACTTCTGGGTGTCGGCCATAAAGGCGTCGAGCGCGTTTTTGAGCGGGCTGTACCACTGGCCGTTGTACACGGCGGTGGCCCAATCCTGCTCGAGCTTGATCTTGGTCTTGAGCAGGTCGCCCTCGACGCAAATGTCCTCGAGCGCCTTGTGGGCGGTGATGAGCGTCAGGGCGCCGGGAACCTCGTAGCACTCGCGGCTCTTAAGGCCCACCAGGCGATCCTCGACCAGATCGAGACGGCCAAAGCCATTGTCGCCGGAGATCTTGTTGAGGGAGATGACAATCTCGGAGAGCTTCATCTTCTTGCCGTCGACGGCGACGGGCTTGCCGGCCTCAAACTCAATCTCGGTGTAGGTCGGGGTGTCCGGCGTGTCCTCGGGGTTCTTAGTCATAACCCAAGCGTCATCGAGCGGCTCGTTCCAGGGATCCTCCAGGTGGCCGCACTCAATGGCACGACCCCACAGGTTGTCGTCGATGGAGTAGGGGTTGTCGTTGGCACCCTCGGGAACCGGCACGTTGTGGGCGTGGGCATAGGCGACCTCGTCGGGACGGCACTTCAGGTCCCACTCGCGAACCGGGGCGATAACCTTGAGCTCGGGGTCGAGGGCCTTTACGGCGGCCTCAAAACGGACCTGGTCGTTACCCTTGCCGGTGCAGCCGTGGGCGACGTAGGTAGCGCCAAACTCGTGGGCGACCTCAACAAGCTTCTTGGCAAGCAGCGGGCGAGACAGGGCGGAGAGCAGCGGATACTTGTTCTCGTACATGGAGTTTGCTGCGATGGCCTTAGTCAGGAACTCATCAGAGAACTCGTCGCGCAGGTCGAGCACCTGGCAATCGAGAACGCCCAGGTCGAGCGCCTTCTGCTTCTTGGCATCCAGTCCGGTCTCTTCCTGGCCCACGTTGCCGCAGACACAAACGACATCGAGATTCTTCTCGTCCTGGAGCCATTTGACACATACGGATGTATCAAGACCACCGGAATATGCGAGAACGACTTTTTCCTTGCTCATGGCTGTTTCCTTTCGCCCTTGGTAGCTAGTTAGAACATCGGTCAGTTGCAAGTCACCTTGAGGTCAAAAACCGTGCAATATCAGGTTAAATAGCAAAAATCAGCACATACATGCCCTAGAAACATGCAGCAATGTCGTGCTAAAACCCAACGACCTCAAAATGACTCTGTTGAGGCAATTCGCCCCATGCGGACAGAGACGATTGTTATCGTCGTCGGGAAATTGCGCGCTGGCGTCGGATGGCATTGTCTGCAGTGGTGATGATCGTTACGAACTGCATCTGCCTCTCCTTTCACCTATCGCCGGGCGCAATTCTAATATCGTAAACGGTACCTTTTCCTCGGTAAGCGGTTGTTTTTCCGTCTCCGTTTTCGATGGTCGCTATATTACGCTAAAGTGCCCGCAGCACAAGCGACAAATTCAAATTTCTGAAAAGTTTTTTCATTACTTTGTGAAGCGTGGTGCAAATACGCACCATTCCTGCGAAAATACGCTCGACTACTAGTTGATGGTTATAACGTCTGAAACAATCTCGAAACGAAAGGCGCATTTTTATGCAAACTTACGAATCGGACGCCAACATCGGCAACATTAAGATTCTCGCCGTCGATATGGACAAGACGCTGCTGACCGACGAGCGTGTGCTGCCCCAGGGTCTTGATGAGCGCCTGGACAAGCTCGCCGACGCCGGCATCGTATTCTGCCCCGCCAGCGGACGTCCCGCCCCCAAGCTCGAGGAGATGTTCGAGGGTATCAAGAACCGCCTCGCCTTTTGTCCCGACAACGGAGCTTGCGTGATCTATCGCGGCGGCTATATCTATAAGAGCAATATTGACGTGGAGCTGTATCAGCAGGTCTTGAACCGTGCCTCGGAGGATCCTCGCGCTGTCCCCGTCCTGTGCTGCTTCGACGAGTTCTACGTGCTTGCCCGCGACCATCAATACCACGACGAGATCAGCGTCTACTACAACACAATCAACTACGTCGACAGCTTTGAGGGCATTGATTTCGAGTCCAACAAGATTTCGGTCTTCTTCCCCGGCTACGACGCCGAGCCCGCTTTCCGCGAGACCTATAGCCCCGAGTTCTCGGACAAGCTCTACGTCACCAACGCTGGGCGCGAGTGGATCGACTTTATGAACCTGGGCGTCGACAAGGGCGCCGGCGTCGCTCACCTGTGCGAGCACCTGGGCATCGATATTGCCGACGCCGCCGCCGTGGGCGACACCTACAACGACATCCCCATGCTCGAGCGCGTCGGTCACAGCTTTATCGTGGACAACGCCGAGGAGCACATGAACGCGCATGCCAACTGGCGCATTCCGAGCAACAACGACGGGGGCGTACTGACGCTCATCGACGCCATCTTGGCGGCTCGTTAACGTGGCTCGTCGGACCTGGCCGGGCGACGCGGGTAAGTTTTTCGTTCGGTC
>CABUBS010000175.1 GCA_902489855.1 uncultured Collinsella sp. | reverse complement strand
GGCAAGATGGGCATCGCCCTGGCGGGGGAGGCTGCTCGCCGCGGTGCTGCGGTCACGCTCGTGCTGGGCCCGACATCGCTCGACGTTCCCCGCGGTGTGGAGTGCGTGCGCGTACAGACCGCCGCAGAAATGCTCCAGGCTGCGCTGAGCGCCTTCCAGACGGCCGAGGCGGCAATTTGTGCGGCCGCTGTCGCCGACTACACCCCCGTATCCCCTGCGGACCATAAGCTCAAAAAGGCCAACGAGCGCTTGGATCGCATCGAGCTCGTCGAGACGGTCGATATCTTGGCCGAGCTCTCGCGCCAAAAGGGCGAGCGATGCGTGATCGGATTTGCGGCCGAGACCGATAACGTTGTCGAGTACGCCGAGCGCAAATTGACCCGCAAGGGCTGCGATGTAATTATCGCCAACGATGTCTCACGCGCCGATTCGGGCTTTGGAACCGATACCAACAAGGCCTGGATTGTGAGCACAACGGGTACGCAAGAACTTCCCGTTCTAACAAAACCCCAGCTCGCAGATACAATTTTGGACTTGCTTCAAAATTTATAAAAAAGTTCTTGCACAAGTCTAAAGTTTCGGGTTAATATACTCCCTGTTGCGAGCGAGAGCAGAGCAACAAACTAAAGCTTCGGGACGTGGCGCAGCTTGGTAGCGCACTTGACTGGGGGTCAAGGGGTCGCTGGTTCGAATCCAGTCGTCCCGACCAGAAGTTTGCAGGTCAGGCACCTAGTGTCTGACCTTTTTTGTTTTCAGTCATCATGATTATTTTGCTTAAAGCAACAACGTTCCCGCTCGATGTAATCACCGAATCAAAACGTGTACATCAGCCACCAAAATCGACATTTTTCGACATGTTTGGAGGCTGATGTACACGAATGCGAAATCCCCGCCGCCTAAAAGCGCCCTCCACATGTCTGGACTCTCTATGCTTACGCTGGATAGACATCGCCGGAACGGGTATAGTATCGAAAGTTTTGTCGTTAACCAGCGGGGGAGTCCTGTGGGCATCAAAAAGAAGATCAAAAAGGAGCTTATCGGCACTTCCGATTACCCGTCGAATAAGATCTTTACGATCTCCAATTTCATCACCTTTACGCGCCTGATCCTCACCCTGGTATTCCTGTACCTGTTTGTGACGGATAACAACCGTGTCATCGCCATCGTTATCTACGCCGTTGCCGCCTCCACCGACTGGATGGACGGGCAGATCGCCCGCATGACTAAGACGGTCTCGTGGCTCGGCAAGGTCATGGATCCCATTTGCGACCGCGCGCTGCTGTTCACCGGCGTGCTGGGACTGGTGGTCCGCGGAGAGCTGCCCATCTGGGTCTGCGTGCTCATTATCGGCCGCGACATCTATCTGGGCATCGGCACGCTTATCGTGCGTCATTATCACCGTCGCCCCATCGATGTCGTCTTCCCCGGAAAGATTGCCACAGCGCTGCTCATGACCGGCTTCTCGCTCATGCTGCTCGGGTTCCCCGTTATTGACGGCCTGCATCTTTTACCTTCAACCCTTAAGGCCTTCCCGGGCCTCAACGGAAGCTCGGTGCCCCTCGGCATCTTCTTTGTGTACGGCGGCGTGATCTTCTCCATGCTCACGGCTGTCATCTACTCCATTAAGGGCGGAGTGGCCATTAAACAGGCTCTCGCGCATCCCGAGGACGAGGACATCGACTTTCTGAACCCTGAAATCGAAGACTGATTCGTTGGGGTATGATTACGTACGGTTCATTATTTGCGGCACGTCCGCGATAAGTTAGGGGTTGTCATGGACAACATGGTTAACAATATGCCTCAGAATGATAAGACTGCTGACGCTACCTGCGTATTCCGCGTGCCTTCAAGCGACGTCACCGTTCCCGACCTCATGGCCAACGTGCGCATCACCGCCCCCGTTCTGTCCATCGTCAAGGGTCCGCAGACCGGAGCTGCCTTTGAGCTCGAGGACGACGTGACCACCATCGGCCGCGATCCCGCGAACGGCATCTTCCTCAACGACATGACCGTCTCGCGCAGCCACGCACGCATTATTCGTGAGGGCCTTGGAGCTCGTATTGAGGATCTGGGCTCGCTCAACGGCACCTGGGTCGACGGCGCCATCGTCAACGGTGCTCCACTGCACGACGGCTCTTCCGTTCAGATCGGTACGTTCACGCTCATCTACCACGAGAGCACGCCGGAGCGCATCGAAACCGGTGAGTAGGTAATGGCCGAACGCAACTATCTGAGTATCGGCCAAGTCGTCAACCTTCTTCGAGGCGCATACCCCGATCTATCGAACTCAAAAATTAGATTTCTAGAAGATGAGGGGCTCATCACCCCTCATCGTACGCCTAAGGGGTATCGCCAGTACTCCAAGGAAGACGTTGACCGTCTCGAGGTCATCCTGCACCTGCAGAAGACCCGCTACATGCCGCTCAACGTCATTAAGCAGCGCTTGGAAAACGCAACGGACCTGTCCACTTTGGCTTACGAGGTGGGTCTTCTGTCCGATGTTCCGCTTAAGACGGAGCCCAAGGAGACCAAGCAAAAGCTGCATCCCATCGAGACCATTCCCGATATGCTCGGCGTCGAGATCTCGTTTATCCGCTCCCTTGCCGAGAACGATCTTATCCGCATCATCAAGAGCCCGCAGAACCGAGAGCTCGTCGATGGCCGTGATTTCCCGATTATCCGTTACTGCTCGGAGCTTTCGCGCTTCCACATTGAGCCGCGCAACCTGCGTCAGTACGTATCGTCGGCAAATCGCGAGTCTTCGATGTTTGAGCAGGTTCTCGTGAGCATGCTCGGCATGGATACCTCCGATGACGAGCGCGACGCCAAGCTCGAGCGCGCTTTTAAGAAGCTGCACGACCTCACCGAGGGCGTGCACACGGCGCTCCTTAAGAACCGTGTCTTTGAGTCGCTCAACGCCGTGGTCGAGGACGCTGACATCGATGCTCTCGATGAAGAGATCGCGCGCTCCGAATCCACCAAGGCTAAAAGCGATGGGGCAAGCGTCCCCGCGGTTGCCGCGCACGAAGAGTCGCTCGTGCAGCCGTCCAAGGTCGTCGTCCCCTCGCATGGCTCGTCTGCTAACGCGGGTAAATAACCGCCGTCCACCCGGCAATCCATGAAAGGTCACGCCATGTACGACTTCGAATCTCATATTGTCGATATCCCCGACTATCCCGAGCCCGGAGTCGTCTTTAAGGACATCACGCCGCTCTTTGGCAATCCCGAGGCCCTGAAGGCCATGGTGGATGCCCTGGCCGAGCATTTTGCCGACATGGGCATTACCAAGGTCGTAGGACCCGAGGCTCGTGGCTTTATGGTCGGCGTGCCCGTGGCCGTCGCCCTAGGTGCCGGCTTTGTTCCCGCACGTAAGCCGGGCAAACTGCCGCGCAAGACGGTAAGCGAGAGCTACGAACTCGAGTATGGAACGGATTCTATCGAGATCCACGCCGATGCCATCAGCTCTAAAGATACCGTGTTGATTCTGGACGACTTGGTCGCGACGGGCGGAACCGTCGAGGCAACAGGTAAACTGGTGCGAGATATGGGCGCAAAGCTTGTGGGCTACGGTTGTATCCTTGAGCTTGCGTTTCTCAACCCGCGCAAGAAGCTCACGACTTCTAACGAGGACGTTGAGCTCTTTAGCCTGGTAACGGTGGACTAGCCGCTACCCTTAGATACCGGAAAGGAAGCTACATGCGCACAGCAAACACGCACAGAAACATGGCACGCTGCGCTGCTACGGCAACCCTCGCTTGTGTTTTGGGCTTGGGCCTCGTGGCTCCGGCCTACGCCGATACCGCATCCGACCTTGCTGCTGCTCGTACCAAGCTCGAGCAGATTGGCACGCAAACCCAGCAAATTCATGAAGAACTCTCCGCGCAGACGCAGGAGCTTGATCAGACTGCAGGCGAGATCACGCAAAAGCAGCAAGAGATTGCCGAGGGTCAGGCAAAGCTTTCGAGCTACATTGCCGGTGAGTACAAGACTGGCGGTCTGAGTCTCCTTCA
>CABUBS010000174.1 GCA_902489855.1 uncultured Collinsella sp. | reverse complement strand
TGAATGTATAACCGGTTGGAATTCCCATTCCAACCGGTTTTTTTGTTTGCCGAAAGACCCGGCGACCCAGTCCCATTCGCGTTAAAAACGGGCGGCCCGGATGTTTGTCCGAACCGCCCGTCTGGCGCGCTATGTCGAGGCCTCTAGCCTGTAACGTAATACCAGACCACGTTGTCGCCGTTGGAGAGAACGTAGTTGCTGCAGGCCGTCATGGGCGTTGAGCCGTTGACGGAATAACACCAGCCGCTACCGCTTCCATAGTTTTCATCCTTCTCGGCCAGGCCACCGATGGCGGCAACATAAATACCAAACGACGAGCCGCGCGCATTTATAGAAATACCCAGCGCGCAGAGAGCGTCGTAGGCAGTTGCTCCCTCATTAAAGGTGTAGGTACCGCCAGCGGACACAGGATTGCCCACAGCGCTCGAAGTAACCGAGACCGTCACGGTAACGTAGCTAGACTCCTGAGAGACGTTCTGGTTGCCCGAGGGGGCATTACCGTTATCAGGAACAGCAGAAGGCCCACCGGACGTTGCCGAATTCTGAGAAGCCGACTGACTGTTGTCAGTCTTTTTATTTCCCGTTCCTTTTTCGCCGGACTTCTTGCTATCCGAGTTCTTGTCCGATTCCTTGTCCGAAGACTCGGAATCTTTCTTGGAGTCAGATTTGTCAGAACCCCTAGACCCGTCATTCGTATCATCAGAAGATTTGGAATCCTTGGACCCGGCCTTGCCCGAAGCAGCAGACGAGCCAGACTCTTTGGCGTCCTTGGCGACGATACTCTCTCCCGTCACGGTCTGAATGATCCAGTCGATGGACCAGGCACCGCTTGTGGAAGGGTGGACGAAACCCAGCGAGACGACGATCAGAATGGTGCAAGCGGCAGTCAGAACGCCAAGGAGTGCCTTGCGACGAGGGGCGGACGCCGCCGAAGCGGCGCCCTTTTGCTTTGGATCATCGAGCTGGATAAACGAGGAGTCGGGCTGTTGCCCGTTGGTCTCCTTGGGCTTATCGGGCATTACCGTCACCCTTGTCGCGCTTGGTCAGCACGAAGACGGCGATTAGCGCAAGGCCAATCACGCCGGCGGCGATGCCAACGATGGCGAGCGGATTGGTGCCAGTCTCCTGCTCGGCAGCACTAGAGGACTTCTTAGCAGTGGTCGTGGAAGCAGCACCCGTATCGGACTTGGAATCGGACTTCTTGTCGGACTTGCTGTCCTTCTTGTCAGACTTCTTGTCAGACTTCTTCTCGTCCTTCTTGTCGGACTTATCGGAGTCCTTCTTGTCGGACTTGTTGTCCTTGGTCTCGGTCTTGGTCGACACCGTCGTCTTGGTCGTCGGCTTATGACCCGGGGCGACAGCGCCGCCAGTCTGCTGGCCCTTAGAGCCGGAACCAGTGCCGGCACCAGCACCAGAACCGTTGCCAGCGCCACCGTTGCCACCATTAGTGCCAGAACCGCCATTGCCGCCAGGGTTAACGGCATTCTTGGTCCACTTGGCATACAGCGTCAGATCGGCCGTCACCGGCGTACTGAAGTCATACGCCTGCGTGCAAGCCTCATCGGTGAACCAACCGCCGAAAGTGTAGCCCTTGCACTGTGGCTGAGTCGAGGGCTCCGTCGCCGCCTTGCCTTCCTTCACGCGTTGAGAATCGGGCATCGCCGCATCCTTACCGTTGGCGTCGAACGTCACGGTATAGCGTTTGACCCTTTGGCCATTACCCTTGACAGCAAACAGCTTGCCCGAGTCATTGACATAGTAGAGTGAACCATCGGATCCGACCGAAATAGAAGCCATGCAGTACTGCTGGTCGCCCGCCACGGGCGTATAAAGCAGCTCGGCCTCGTCATCGCCAATACGGTAGCGATAGATGCCGCCCGGGTTGTTGTTGGACGTAAAGTAGACGTACGTCTCGCCATTCTGGACAGAAACGACCGGCTGCGACTTTACATCACCGCCGCCCGAAGCCCCCTGACGAATATAGCTACCGTCCGCCTTGCAAATGGAATAGTCCACGGAAAGCGTCTCGGCATCAATCACTGCAAGCTGACCGTAGTGATACGTGTACTTGTTCTGATAACCGCCCATAAAGGATTCGGTCGATGAGCCTCCGACCACAATCTTGCCGTTGGCCAGCACCGGCGTCGAGGTCGAGCTGCCACCAAACGTCACCTTGCCAAGCTCAGAAAGGGTTCCGTCCGTTCCAACCGAAAGCTTATGCAAAACGCCATCGGCGCTCACGACATAGGCAATCGATCCATCGACCAGCACCGTCGTGCGCACGCGCTCGGCAATCTTGAGCGACGCAACGGTCTTTCCAGTTTCGGGGTCGACCGTGCTCACCGCACCGGAATCATCTGCGATGACGCCATAATTGCCCGAGAACGCCAAGCCGGCCCAGTAATAGCCCTTGCTGTTCTCGTTCTTATGCTGCCACATAACCTTGCCATCGGAGATGCGCACGCAGAGCAGGTAGCCGTCGCTCGAGTCGGACCAGCTGGCCGATGCCGTCCCAAAGTAGGCAAAGCCGTCACGAACCGTAATGGACGCAAGAGACTGCTGAGCACCATCGGGGCCAGCAGGCAACTCATCGGTTACCCAAACCGTCGCCAGAGCATCAACCGTCAGCGCCTGCAGGCGACCGCTCGAAAGCGGCACGAGCATCACGCCGCCAGTGTATACCATACGCGAGGTCGAATCGATCTTTGCCGCCAAAGGCGATTCGGCAACGGTCTCACCCGTGTCGACATCTTTCTTGAGCAGCTTGGAACCAACGGCCACGTAGAGGTAGTCACCGACCAGCAACGGGTCGGAAATACCCTTGCTCCATTCGTTCGAGCCTTTGAGCTCGCTCACCCATTTTGCCTCAGCGTCTTTCGTGGGCACAGGAGCGTCGGTTACTTTGTCGGCGTTCGTATAACCAGGCCAATCGCTATCCCAGTTAGGACGTGAGGCACCCGGGTCAACAACAACACTGTCGACGCCGGGCACAGTATCGCCGGGAGCAAAAGCCCAAACGATTTTGTCGCCAGACTTGAGCACATAATCGCTATCGAGCTGAGACCCAGGAACGCCGTTGACAAAGAACGACCATGCACCCGACAGCTCGATGCCATCAAGCGGAGATACGAGACTATAGACGCCCCAATAGCCAAATTGGTCGTACATTTTTGACTTTATGCCAAGGGCATCGAAGTAAGCAGCAGAGGCATCCTTAATCGACGTGCCCTTAGCAAACACCTGGGTCGAAGGGCTCGTCCAACGCTGAGCTATCTCGGCCTTTTTGCCAATAATCTCCATCGTGACGGAAACCTGCTCGGGCGCGGGGTCGCCGTACTTCGAGTAGCACCAGACGACGGAGTCGCCGTCCTTGAGCGTGTAGCCGCCCGCGCCGGCCTCGGAGGCGCTGCCGTTGACGAACAGCTGCCAGTACGCGCCGGTCGCCGAGTCGTAGCCGAGCTTGCGGTCCTTATCGAAGGGCGACGTGATCGTGTTGAGCGCCCAGCCCCAGGTGCCGTTGGGGTCGTAGTCGGCCTTGAGGCCGGCCTGCTTGAAGAGCTGCTCGGAGAGGTCGGCCGCGGTCGAGCCCTCCTTCAGCGTGATCCGCTGGGCGGCGGCCCAGGTCTGCTGGGCGCCCTTGGCGTCGGTGCCGACGACGGAGCACGTGGCGGAGACATCCTGGCTCTCGGCCTTGGCAGGCTGAGCCTTGGCCTCTCCAGCGGCAGAGACAACGGCGGCGTCCTGCTTCGAGGTATCGGACGTCGATGCAGCCGACGCCTCATTGCCGGCAGCGCTATCGTCCTCAGTCTTGTCGGTAGGGCCCGAAGCTGTCGCGGCGGCATCTTGCTCGGCAGTGCCCCCATTCGCCACCTCGCCGCTCGCATTGAGGTCGGCAGCAGGGCTTGCCGCGGACTCACCAGAGCCGTTCTCGGCAGGCGGTGCCGTCTGAGCCACAGCCTCGGCAATGCCCTCGGCGCCATCGGCCCACAGCTGGGCAGGTGTGGTGCCAAAGGCCATCGCGAAGGCCAGGAATGCCACCAGGCCGCGCTTGGCTACGCCGCGCGCAATTGCGCCACGGCGATGCGAGACGCGCTCGCGCTCGTCCT
>CABUBS010000173.1 GCA_902489855.1 uncultured Collinsella sp. | reverse complement strand
ACGAGCGGGGGCTCCTATCTTTTTAGTGCCCTCGGATTGGGTCATAGTGTCTGTCCGCGCCAAAACATCGGCGTTGCCGGGCCGGCACTTGGGGACGTTCCTTTTCTGCCGGCACCTGAGGACACTCCTTAGCCGTTGGGGGCGTTCTTAAACGACTAGTCTGGGCGGCGGTCGTGTGCTGCTGTCCGCGTGGCGGCGTATAATCGGCGGCAGATGACTTGAACGTTAGGAAACCATGACCGATAGCATGCAGCAGATGGCGCTCGACACGCTCGGCGCCTATTTTGGCTACACCTCGTTTCGCCCGGGGCAGGACCGCATGGTCGATGCGATTCTTGCCGGTCGTGATGCGCTGGGTGTTATGCCCACGGGCGCCGGCAAGTCCATTTGCTACCAGGTGCCCGCGCTCATGCTGCCCGGCATCACCTTTGTGGTGAGTCCACTGCTGTCGCTTATGGAGGACCAGACCCGTGCGTTGCTCGCGGCGGGTGCGCGACCCAGCTATCTCAACTCCAGCCTTACTCCGGCCCAGCAAAACACCGTGCTCAAGCGGGCGCGCGAGGGCCGCTACCAGCTTATGTACGTGGCGCCCGAGCGCTTGCTCGAGCCGCGTTATTTGGCCTTTGCGCAGGAGGCTGCGGGTTCCGCCGGCATTGGCGTGCCGCTCGTGGCCATTGACGAGGCCCACTGCGTAAGCCAATGGGGTCAGGATTTCCGCCCCGCCTACCTGCAGATTCGCGAGTTCATCGATTCCCTGCCGCAGCGCCCCATCGTGGCGGCCTTTACCGCTACGGCAACCGAGCGCGTGCGTGCGGACATTCAGCAAATGCTCGGCCTGCAAAACCCCGCGACGGTGGTGACGGGCTTCGATCGCAAGAACCTCTACTTTGGCTGCGAGGAGATGGGCGACAAGGCCAAGGCCGCGTGGGTGCGCGACTATGTGATTGCGCATTCGAGCGAGAGCGGCATCGTGTATTGCTCGACCCGCAAGACGGTCGATGCGCTGGCAGGCGAGCTTGCCGAAGCGCTGGGCCCCAGCGGCATTCGCGTTGGCCGCTACCATGCCGGCATGGGTAACGACGCCCGCCGCCAAAGCCAGCGCGCCTTTATCGACGACGATATCCAGGTGATGGTTGCCACCAACGCCTTTGGTATGGGCATCGACAAGCCCAACGTGCGCTACGTGATCCACAACAACGTGCCCGAGAGCATCGAGGCCTACTACCAGGAGGCGGGTCGAGCCGGCCGCGATGGCGACCCGGCCAGCTGCCACCTGCTGTGGAACGGCAACGATTTTCGCATGCGTCGCTTTCTGATCGACCGCGGCGATGCTGCCGATGAGGCGCTCGACGACGAGCAGCGCGCATGGGCGCTCCAGAACCGCTACCGCCTGCTCAGCCAGATGGAGGGCTACTGCAATACTACCGGCTGCCTGCGCGAATACATGCTGCGCTACTTTGGCGACGAGGCCGCGGCTGAGCATGCTGCTGCGGCTGGTGCGGGCGCCACCGCCACGGATGACGCCGAGGGCTGCGGCAACTGCAGCAACTGCCTCACGCAGTTCGAGGTCGAGGACGTCACCGATATGGCCCGCGCCGCCGTGCGCTACGTGGCCGCGCGACCCATGCGCTTTGGCAAGTCGCTGATCGCCAACGTGCTCCACGGCGGCAACACCGAGCGCATTCGCCAGATGCATCTGGACGAGGACCGCGGCTACGGCGAGCTGTCGAGCGAATCGGTCGGGCGCATCAAGGACATCATCGGCCAGCTGTGCGGCCGCGGTTATCTGGCCACCTCGCAGGGGCAGTACCCGGTCGTGGGGCTGGGTCCGCGTGCCGTCGAGGTCGAGGATGAGGCGTTCGCCTTTACCGTTAAGCGTCGTGCGTCCAAGCGCAAGGCCTCGGCCCGCGCCCGCCGCGCCGTCGATCTGCTGCGCGAGGAGGCCGAGCTGGATCAGCGCCCGCGTGTTGGCGACGATGCCGAGCTGTTCGAGCGCCTGCGTGCCCTCCGCAAGGAGATCTCGACGGAGCTGGAGATGGCGCCGTACATGGTCTTTTCCGACAAGGCCCTGCGCGGCCTGTGCCGCCTACGCCCACAGACGCGCGACGAGCTTATCCAGGTCAACGGCATCGGCGAGAAAAAGGCCGACGCCTTTGGCGAGCAGTTTATGGCGGCGATTGAAGAGTTTGAGTCCGAGCATGCACGGAATGGAGCATAACGATGGCATCCGATGATAAAACCGAGCGCACTGAGGTGTCCGCTGTGCCGCTGTACCAGCAGGTTATGGACGACCTAAAGGGCGAGATCGCGCGTGGCGTGTACGCATCCGGCTCGCGCATTCCTTCCGAGATGGAGCTCGCGAAGTACTACGGCGTGGGACGCATCACCGTGCGCCGCGCCATCGAGGAGCTGTCGCGCGCGGGGTATCTCAACCGCCAGCAGGGGAGGGGCACGTTCGTGTGCGCGCCCAAGCTCAAGCGCAAGATTGTCCAGAAGGGTGATGTTCAGAGCTTTTCCGAGGGTTGCGCTGCCAACGACATGGTGCCGGGTGCGCGCCTGGTATCGCGCACGGTGGTTGCGGCGACGCGCGAGGACGCGGCGTTCTTTGGCGTAGAGCCCGGCTGCGAGCTTATCGTGGTCGAGCGCGTGCGCACGGCCGACGGCATCCCCGTCATGCTCGAGAACAACGCCTTTGTGCTGGCTGACCATCCCTATCTGCAGACACTTGCCGATAAGGACCTCACCGATAACTCGATCTTTGCGCTCGTTGCCGAGCATTCGGGCCGCGCACCGCTCAAGTCCGACCCTTGCACCGTGGAGATTGCGCTTGCCGATGCTCAGGCGGCCCCGCTGTTGGAGGTGCCGGTCGGCGAGCCGCTCTTCTATATGGAGGCGTACTTTACCGATGCGGACGATCGGCCCTTGCTGCTCGGACGCCAAAAGATCGTGGGCTCGCGCTACGTGTTCGACATCTAACGTCCATAGATAGAACAACATAGAACAAGTTTGGTGAAATGACTTCACGAGCGTCGTCGTGCGTGCTATAAATAGGACAACATAGAACGACCGCAGGTACAAGCTGTCGTCGTTCAAAACCGCCACACAAGGAGGAAAACCAGGATGAACGCACATGATCTGGTTCAGGAAATCATCGAGCGCAAGGGCAAGATTGAGAATGTCTTTTGGATTGCTTGTGGCGGTTCGATGATCGACCTGATGCCGGCCAACGAGCTGCTCAAGCGCGAGGCCACCACGTTTACCTCGACGGTCTACACGGCACGCGAGTTTTGCCTGATGGCTCCCAAGAGTCTTGGCGAGAAGTCACTCGTCATCGCCTGCAGCCACAGCGGCAATACGCAGGAGGTCGTTGACGGCTGCGAGATGGCGCTGGCCGCTGGCGCCGAGGTCGTTGCCCTCACCGACTGCGAGGGCTCCAAGATCGACAACGGCAAGTGGACCACCTGGGTCTACCCCTGGGGCGAGGGCGTGCCGCAGGCCGAGGTGCCTCAAGGTATCGGCGCTCTGATTGCCGCCGAGCTGCTCGACCAGCAGGAAGGCTACGAGGCACTCGCCGACATGTACGAGGGCCTTAAGCAGATGGATGCGCTGCTGCCCGCCGCCCGCGAGAAGGTCAACGCCGAGCTGGGAGCCCGCTTTGCCGAGCTCTGCCAGCAGCACAAGTTCTTCTATATCCTGGGCTCCGGCCCCAACTTTAGCCAGACCTATGCCATGGCGATCTGCTCGCTCATGGAGATGCAGTGGCAGCACTGCTGCTACATCCACTCCGGCGAGTACTTCCATGGCCCGTTCGAAGCCACCGAGCCCGGCGTGTTCTACTTTGTGCAGCTCGGATCGGGCGAGTGCCGCCCCATGGAGGAGCGCGCTCTTGCGTTCCTCAACACGCACACCGATACCGTCATGGTGCTCGATGCGCTCGAGTACGGCGTGGGTGAAGTGCCTGCCAGCGTGCGTTCGTACCTGGAGCCGATCTTCTTCTACAACATGAGCTGCGAGCTGCGTGCTGCCCGCGGCAAGGTGTTTGACCACAGCCCCGAGGTTCGTCGCTACATGGGCATCGAGCAGTACTAGGTACCGGGAAAAGTATTCACCTTCGATTCGCAAGCGAACAGCGTGCGTAAAAAGCGGGCCGCGCCGGGGATTTCCGGC
>CABUBS010000172.1 GCA_902489855.1 uncultured Collinsella sp. | reverse complement strand
TTCCCACATTCATCCGCACATGTGCGGATGAATGTGGGAAGTGTTCGGATGAAGTCGATAATCAAGGACGGTGCGACAGACACCACTCCAAAAAGGGATCGGACGTCTCCCGCCGTTGCCTGTGGGGTAAAATCTTGACCGCCGCGGAATCCGCCTGCGGGCAACGCTCTGATCTCTGATTGGAGTGAAGCCTATGAACTTGTTTCTTGAAATCCTGCGCCTCTCGATGTATGTGACCGGCATTGCCCGGAACCTCTACTCGATCTGGCGGGAATATAAGCAGTAACGGATAGCGAAGGGAGTCATGCAAAGGGCCGGTTGCAGCCGGCCCTTTAGACGATAATACCTGCGTTGCCCGCGCTTCCGAAGTGTGACGAGCTGAGGAGCGGGTTCCGCGGCACAACTTGATTTTACCCAGCGGGGCGGCTCTTGTGCAGCCGCTCCACTGTTTATTTACATCCACTTCCCGTTAATCGACTGGACAGCAGCTCGCGCTCCCCTACTTCCCAAAAATCGCTGCAAACAGCCCCTTGCGTTTGGGCTTTTCTTCTCGGTAGGAGCCCTCGGTTGTAGCTGCCACCTGCCGCGGCTGGTCGCCGCCTCCGCGGCGCACGATCTGGTATAGGAACGGCGATTTAACGTATTTGACCTCGATGGGTGTGGCGTGCACGGTGCTTTCGCTCGACAAATGCAAGCTCGGGTTGAGCGGTGCCACGATATGCGTCTCGCGCTTGTCGCTAAACACCACTGCGGCCGCGCGACCTGTCTGGCCATTTACAGCGATGCGCACTTGCTCGCCGTCGCGACTGTCCGTTGCCGGGCGATCAACAAAGTAGACCGGCACCATCACCAGACCGTCTTTGTGCTTGCGGGCCTTGCGTGCCCACGTGCGAATGCTCTTTTTATTGAGCCCCAGGGCTGCCTCGGCATCGTTGCCGGCAACGTCGAACGCCAGCTTGTCAATGACCACCTGATCCTTGGTGGACGCATCGACGGAGACGACGCGGAAGTCGCCCTCCTGCATGGCGGGATCGAACGGCCCCACCTTGCCAAAGTCCCACGGCTCCAGAATACCCATAAGGCGAACGTCCAGGTAGTTGGCCCTGGGATATGCCCAATCGAGCACCTCGTAGTACACCAGGGTCTCCTTGCTCAGGCCCTTGCCTGGGAAGGACGCCATCATGCGCAGGTCCGCCAGCGCCATGGGGAAATAGAAGAGCATCATGTCGTTTTGAATCGCGTCTTCCACGTCGTGCCCGGCAAAGGCATCCGGGTACTGACGCACCAGTTGCAGCGCGTTGGCACGCGCTTGCTGTGGGGAAATCTCACACGGAATACCCTGCTCGGGAACGTATTCGGCACCCACGCCCATGGTCAGGCGCTTGCTAAACGTGCCGGGTTTGAGCAAGTCGGCCACACCAATCTTGTTGCCGCAGGACGGACATTCGAACACGCGCTGGGTGGACTCGCCCTCAAAGGACGCGCCGCAGAAGGGGCAGGGAATGCTCACGTGTGTGGCCTCTTGGAACTCCTGCGCCGTCCCGCGATCTTCCCACAGCAGATGCTCCAGAACCGACTGATTGCGCCAGTGCGAATTGAAGAAATACCATTCCGGGTCCTCCGGACGCTCGAGCTGCGAGACATGCGTGAGCTTGAGCAACCCGTCAACCACCGTCAGCGGTGTATGGCGAATGCCCAAAGCGCTCTTAGGCTCCCCAGCGTCCGCTTGCCACGGGATGACCGTTCCGCAATAGGCGCACTCAAAGCTGCGTTTTGCCTGGTGCGAATACATGGGGCCGCCGCAGTTTTGGCATTTAATGGCAAACATCTCGTCCATGGAAACTTCCTCCTTTGCACAGGGGCTGTCGACATTAAGTATGTCGAGCAAACAGGCGCGTGCCCATACCCATGTGGCCCAAAATGGAGCACTCGCACGGACGAGAAGGCGCAGCGGGCTCAAAGCCATGCGGGCAACCGCCCCCCTCCGCCCCGTGCCCGTTAGCATCGGCAGACCATTGCTGCATTTTCTGAGCATCGTCGCACGACGCGTCCGTGCGAGCTACACTATCCCCTTAAACATGATTGTGAGGACGACCGTTATGCTATTTGTAAATCGGCTGGTACATACGTTTGTTCCCGGCAGCGAAAGCGAGCCGGTCGATACCTCCTGCCGCACCAACGCGGGTTTTGCCGCAAGCCTCATCTGCATCGGCCTCAACATCACGCTGTGCTTGGCCAAGGGCGTCGCGGGCCTGCTCGCCGGCTCTGTCTCGCTCATCGCCGACGCCTTCAACAACCTCTCCGACGCCTCGAGCAACATCGTGAGTCTGCTCGGGTTCCGCCTTGCCAGCCGCCCGGCCGACGAGGGACACCCCTATGGCCACGGCCGCTACGAGTACCTGGCAGGACTGTTCGTCGCCGTCCTGGTTTGCGCTGTCGGCATCAACCTGATCATCGAGTCGGTCACCAAGATCATCAAGCCCTCCCCCACCGCATATTCGGCGCTCTCCATGGCCGCCCTCATCCTGTCCATGCTCGTCAAGTTTTGGATGGCGGCCTTCAACCGCACGCTGGGCAACCGCATCGACTCCGAGACGCTCATCGCCACGGCACAGGATTCCAAAAACGACGTCATCACCTCGGGCTCGGTCCTGGTGGCAGCGCTTATCTCACAGACAACCGGCGTTGACCTCGACGGCTGGGCAGGCCTGGGCGTGGGCATCTTCATCTGCATCAGCGGCATGGGCCTGGTGCGCGACGCCATCAGCCCGCTGCTGGGACAAGCGCCCGACCCCAAGCTCGTCCAGGAGATTCGCGACAAAATCATGTCGTATCCGCAGGTTCTGGGCACGCACGATCTGATGGTGCACGACTACGGCCCCGGTCGCCAGTTTGCCAGCGCACACGTGGAGATGCCCGGCGAGGGCGATGCGTTTGAGCACCACGAGATTCTGGACACCATCGAGCACGATATCAAGCATCAGATGGGTATCGACATTACGCTGCATTGCGACCCCATCGCGACAACCGGCGACGACCTGCGCGGCTGGGTCAAGCGCGGCATCATGCAGATCGACCCCGCACTTTCCATCCACGACCTGCACGAGCACGACGGCTTCGTCTCGTTTGACCTGGTGCGCCCCGACGGTTTTGACATATCCGACGAGGAGCTGCTAGAACTCGTCACGCGCATCGTGCACGAGCGCCGGCCCGATGTCTCGTGCGTCGTCACGTTTGACTCGGGCTTTAGCTCGCCCGACCGCCCGGCCGAGCGGCTCTAGCCAACTCAGCCGCTAGTTTCCCTGCGCGCCCGAGATGCCGTTTTGCAGCGCGTTCCAGGCATCCGTTGCCATATCGCCCAGGTTCTGCGCGGTATCGCCGAGATTCTGAGCCGTGTCGCTCAGCTGTTGGGCTTTATCCCCCAGCTCCTGAGCCTTGTTGCTCAGGTCCTCCAGCGTGTTGGAGCTCGAGCTGTCCGTGGTGCCCTGGTCGCCGGACGCGTTACCCGACGAGCCGTCCTTGCGCGTAAGCTGAACCTCCAGGTTGCCGTTGTCGTTATAGTAGGCAGACGTCACGACCCAGTTGGCATCGACGACGGGCATCGAGCCGTCATCGGTCAGGATCACGGCGTTCGAAAGGTCGGCCCCACGCGATTTGAGGAGCTTCTTGGCATTGGACCAGTACTGCCCCGGAATATCGCTCAGGTCGACGGCGGTAGACTGGGTGGCCTCGGTCTGCTCGGTTGTAGCGTCGGTCGTAGAGCCCCGCTTGTTGAGCATGCCCGACACGATGGCAAACACAACCGACAGAGCAAAGAAGATCGCCAGCACGATCAGAATCTTCTTGATCACGCTCGACGAACGCGACGGTTTCTTTTCCTCATCCTCGCCATACTGCGGAATCGACTTGGGATACTCACGATACGGCTCGCGCGCGTAGGGATCGCGCGACTCATAGCGAGGCTGCGCCGTGCGCGGCATATACGTCGTCTGCTGAGGCTGTGGAATGGGATTCTGCGACAGGTCATCATAGGGATTCGGCGCCGAGGCGGCATAGGGGTCCTGTGGCACATAATCAAACGGGTCCGGCGCCGCGTTGCCATAGGGGCTTTGCGGAGAGGCGGCGTAAGGGTCCTGCACAGCGTTGCCATAACCCATAACCCGCGTAGGCTCGGCAGAAGGCTGCGTCGCGGTAGGGTCGGCATAACCGGGACCGGGCACA
>CABUBS010000171.1 GCA_902489855.1 uncultured Collinsella sp. | reverse complement strand
GCTGGGTAGCCGGTGGCCTCGGTACGGGCGAGCGAGCCGCCAAAAGAGAGGCCCTTGCCGGTGAGGACGCCGGTCCACTCGTTGGTCAGGCGCTTGTACTGACCGAACAGGTAGGCAACCTCGCGGCCGCCAACGCCCAGGTCGCCGGCGGGAACGTCGGTGTTGGGGCCGATGTGGCGATAGAGCTCGGTCATGAAGGACTGGCAGAAGTGCATGATCTCGTTGTTGGACTTGCCCTTGGGGTCAAAGTCGGAGCCGCCCTTGCCGCCGCCCATGGGAAGGGTGGTCAGGCTGTTCTTAAGGATCTGCTCCAGGCCCAGGAACTTGAGCATACCCAGGGTGACCGTCGGGTTAAAGCGCAGGCCGCCCTTGTAGGGTCCAATGGCAGAGTTGAACTCGACGCGATAGCCGCGATTGACCTGAACCTTGCCCTGATCGTCGACCCAGGGAACACGGAACATGACGATGCGCTCGGGCTCGACGAGGCGCTCCAGCAGGGCGGCCTCCTCGTACTCGGGGTGGGCGTCGAGCGCCGGCTGGATGGTGCCGAGGATCTCGGTCGCGGCCTGGATGAACTCAGGCTGCTCGGGATAGCGGGCCTTGAGCTCTTCGAGAACTTTCTGCGTGTAGCTCATGCTTCCTCCAATGATGGGAAACGAAAAGTGTCGGTCGCGGCACCCCATGCGCCGCGAGCTTTATCGTGTATGGATAATATCGCACTGTTGCGGGAAAGTTTCGCATAAGCCGACGAGCAGATGTTTCGTTTTGATTACGATGCAGGTAGAGGCGTTTTTGAGTGTCTGACGCGCAAAACCCGTGTTTCAAACCTGTTTCGTCCACGTGTTCCAAACCACCACATTGGGGACAGGCACCTTTGTGGTGGTTTTGACTCGTAATGCCACAAGAAGGCCATTCAAGCAACGAAACCACCACAAAGGTGCCTGTCCCCAATGTGGTGGTGCTGATGGTTAGAGGACGAGCTGATGGTAGTCGGCGGGGGTTACGCGGCCCTCGGTGGCGGCGCGGAAGGCGGCGAGGGCATCGCCCGAGAACGGCATGGCCCAGCACAGCCCGCAGCCGGCGGTGATGGAGCCGGGCAGCGGCATGATGCGCCCGGGCACACCGGAGGCAAGACACAGCTGTTCGCATTCCATCACATCGAAGGTGCTACCGAACGACACGATGATCTTGCGCTCGTGATCAGGGGCATCGCCAAACGAGGCCTCGCGGTGCGACTCGCGATACGCAGCCGCCGCTGCCTCTTCCTCGGCCGTATGTCCGCAGCCACCGCAACCGCAGGTACAGGGTTCGGACCCGTCGCAAGTGCAAGGTTCTCCCGTGTCGGGACAAATATCGTGAGACATGGCAACTCCAATCGTCTAGGCGAGTAACTCGGCCGCCGCAAACTCCTCGGGCGTATTGACGTTTTCGAAGCAGAGCGTCGAGCCTGCGACCGCGACAATCTGAGGCTCGTCCAAATACCCGGCGTTCACCCGGTCGATCAGGCAGCGAATGCGCTGACGGTCGCAGGCGAGCAGCTCTTGGGCAACCGGCGCACACGAGTCACGGCGCCAGACGGCGCAAAGCGGCTCAATCCCCCGCTCCTCGCGCGGCACGAACACATCGAGCGCCTCGGCCTCAACATGATCGGCAAGCGCGCCGATGAGTTCCGGCGAGACAAACGGCATATCGCAGGCGACGATCGCCACGAGCGGCAATCGGGCCGCGGCCAACGAGCTCGCGATGCCGCGCATGGCGCCCGCCGGCCCCTCAAGGTCCGACACTATTCGCGGCACCAGACCGCCAAACGTGCGCTCCTCAAGGTAGGCAAGCTCGCTGGGACGCGAAGTCGTCACGACCAACTCGCCGGCAACTGGCGCCAGCCGACCCAGCACGCGTTCGATGAGCGGCTCGCCGCAAAACGCCATGCGAGCCTTATCACAGCCCATGCGCGAGGACAGCCCACCCGCTTGGACGACACAAGAAAGATCGGCACGTCTTACGGTAGTCATACGGCAAAACACCTCCATCGGCATGCTCGAAACCCGGTGCACGAAGCTAAATACAGCCACCGAAATAGCAGCGCTACGAAAAGCTCGTGCAAAAACAAAACAGCGCCTTTGCGGCACGCAGCAAGACCGCGAGCACAAAAGCGCTGGTAGCGTATGGCGGGAACGTATGTGAATCGAACACATCCAAGACGTTTTGCACGCCTCGCAACGGTTTTGAGGACCGCGGAGCCCACCGGAGCCCATCCGTTCCCAAGTGCGCCGGTATTTTACCAAACCGAGCGGGCCCCATCCCAAAAAGACGAGCAAGAAGTTGCGGTGGAATAGTTCTTGCTTAGGCTGCAAGACCCCAAAAACAGGAACTATTTCACCGCAACTGATAAGGGTAGGCTAGCGCAGGGAGCGCAGGCCGCCGGCATCCTTGTCGAGCACCGTAAAGCGCACGGCATCTAGGTGCTCCAAGATGCTGATGGCGCGTTTGCGCGACACACCCAGGGCCTCGCGCAGCACGCTCGTGGTGGCAGCGCCGCCGGCTGCCTCTATGGCGGCGGCGACAAGCTCACGCGCATGGGACTCGGCGGCAGCGGACAGGGCAACGTCGCGCTCGACCTTAACGATCGAGCGGTTGAGCGAAAGCTCGCGCAGGGCACGCGTCATGGTGTCGCGACCGAGCTGCAGCTGTTCGCCCACCTCGGGAAGCGCCGGTGCATCCAGGCCAGCCTCGTCAAGCAGCGCGACAATGCGCTCGCAAGCCTCTCGCACCACGCGTGCCGCCGCGGCGGCCGAATGCGGATCGAATACCTCGGCGCCCTCGGCGGCGCACACGCCACGCGAGCAGCCCTCGGCAATCAGAGCCGAGGCAACGCCTTCATCAGCGGCAGGCCACGCAGCATGGGCAACGGCGCCAGGCGTAAAGCCCGTCTCCTTGGGAGCCGCCGCGTGCATGGCTGACAGGTTCGCCGCCAGTGAATCCATCGCAGCGTCGAGCACCACGGCGTCCGCCAAGAGGCCCGCATCGCCCGCGGCAAGCTTGCGAACGGAGCCCTGCGCCACCAATCCGCGCAGTGCGGCATCGGCCTCGCCGACACCAAGATCCAAAGCCTCGGCAACATCAACCGTCGTAACCGGCAGCGTCTGTAGCGCCAGC
This sequence comes from uncultured Collinsella sp., assembly GCA_902489855.1. Taxonomy (GTDB): domain Bacteria; phylum Actinomycetota; class Coriobacteriia; order Coriobacteriales; family Coriobacteriaceae; genus Collinsella. The sequence goes on along the minus strand of CABUBS010000171.1, from coordinate 1,087 downwards.
CAAGCGCCCACACCGCCCGCAATATCGCCGGACTCGATCGCCACATACAGCGCACGCTCTCCTTCGGCAAGCTCGCGCGAGCGACGGCAGCGCGAAAGCAGCACACGCCCGCCGCCAATAAGCATCACGGGCGAATAGGACAGCACCACAGCATGGTCCCCGGCACGCAGCGGCAGCGAGTTTTCCAAGCGCACCTGAACAATACGGGTCTCGCCCACCGCCATGGGGGCCTCGCCCTCCAAAAGCATGATGCGGCCGACGACCTCGGCCGTGCCGGCCATCACATGCACGCGCGCGCCCGACTCGAGCACGCGCGGCTTGGTGCCCTCGCGGCCCAAATACGTAAACGCCATCATAAATCGCATCGTCTGGCCAAAGCGGTCCGCCACGCCCAGCATCTCGCCACGGTCAAGCGCCGCGACACCGTCACCAACTAGGTTGAGCGCCACACGCTGACCAGGCAGCGCGCGCGGCGTATCGCCATGCACCTGAATCCCGCGCACGCGGCAGACCGTACGCGACGGCAAAGCCATCAGCTCGTCGCCCACCGCAACCGGCGCATCGTGCAGCGTTCCCGTTACGACAGTGCCGACGCCCTTAATCGTAAAGCAGCGGTCAATCGGCAGGCGCGGCGCGGCATCGGTGCGCTCGGCACGGTCGCGGCAGGCATCCCAGCAGGCACTTACCTGCTCGTCGAGCACCGCAAGCAGCCCATCGACCCCCTCGCCCGTCTTAGACGACACGGGCACAATCGGCGCGCCCGCAAACACGGTACCCGACAAAAAGTCATCGACATCGAGCTCGGCAAGCTCGGTCATCTCGGCGTCGGCCAGGTCACACATCGTCAGCGCCACCACCATATGCGTGACGCCCAGCATCTCCAGCACGTGCACGTGCTCGCGGGTCTGCGGCATCACGCCCTCGACGGCCGAAACCACCAGCACGGCCACGTCGATGCCCGTGGCGCCCTGCACCATGGCGCGCAGGTAATGCGCGTGGCCCGGCACGTCGACCAGGCCGACGATCTTGCCACTCGGCAGCGCCAGCTCACCAAAGCCAAGCTCCACCGTCATGCCGCGACGACGCT
>CABUBS010000170.1 GCA_902489855.1 uncultured Collinsella sp. | reverse complement strand
GACTTTCGAGGTGCCGAGTGGCTCGATGAGCTTTGAGCGTCGGCCTCCGCGTTCGACCTCGGAGTACTTGAATTTCTTGGTTGAGGATCGTAGCAGCTGGGATGGAATGGAGCGCCAGACCTTGCGCGCTGCTACGCCGCTGATCCCGTTTTCGGGGTCGGTCATATCAGCGGTGTAGGTCTCGTCGATTTCGCGCTGCTCGACGCGCGCGTCTTCGATGGAAAGCGTCTTGCGATATGCGTTGACGGCGGCGGGCATGCCGCCCACGATTTGGTATCGATGAAACAGGTTGAGCGCGGCTTGGTGTGCGGCGTAGGTCTCGAGCGTGTCGGCGTGGGTACGAACGGCATCGGCCATCTGCTCCTCGCCGAGCGCCCAGAGAAACTCCTCGAACGACATGGGATGCATGGTCTCTTGGCGGACGCCGCTGGGAAAAGGCAGCTTGCGCTTGCGCGTGGCGACGCCGAGCTGACTGCCGGTCGCGCATATGCGCCAGCCCGAACCCGAGAAAAAGCGAAGCGAGTTGAGCGCCCGTTCACAGAGCTGAACCTCGTCAAACAGGATGAATGCGGTTTCTTTGCGAATGGGGGTGCGTTTATAGTCTGAGATTAGTGCCACGATGGTGTCAACGTCGTCGGTGGGGCAGTCGAACAGCGGGGCAATCAGCTCAAGATCGGTCTGAAAGTCGAGTTTGACAAACGCATCGCCGGCGATTCGTCTGCCGATTTCCTCGGCAGCGTACGTTTTGCCCACGCGTCGTGCGCCACGGATGAGGAGGGGGCGCGAGGCGTCCTCTGTCGCCCATGATTCGATAACGGATTCGATTGATCTGCGCATGGGGCTGCCTTTCCAATTTCATGTACTTCAAATACATAGTTTAGTACGATTTCGTGTATTTGAAATACACGAAATCGTGGAAAACGTGTATTTCAAGTACACGAAATTGAACCGCTGGAGCCTGCGGGCGGATAAACACTGCTCGTATGGTGTGGTTTTCATCGGACGCCCGCCGCGCTGAGCTGTACTTGCGCCTGCCTCGATCCCACCCCTATGCCTGCATCGAAGATTGTGCTGCCCGCTTGCGCTCCCAGCGTGCCAGCTTGATCGTCACTAGCGTGAGTATCCAGGCTACGAGTGAGAATGCGGCGCCAACCGCGCCCACGTAGGCAATGCCAATCCCGCTTACCACGGCGCCGCCCACCGCGGTGCCAAACGAGATGCCGACGTTAAACGCCATGGGCTCCACCGAGCTCGCGAGCACCATCGATTTGGGGTGGCGGCTGCGGGCCACGTCCATAAAGTGCGTGATGCACGAGACCGAGAACAGATACATGAGCATCGCCAGACTAAAGACAAAGGCAAGCGCGAGGGGCATGGTGCCGCCAACGGCAAACAGCCCAAACAGAGCCGCGGCCTGGAGCACAAACGTCACGAGCAGCGCCCTCATGCCAAAGCGCGCATCGATCCATCCGCCCAGGATGTTCGAGATCAGGCAGAACACGCCGTAGGCCATAAGGGTGGTGCTCGCCTGAACGGTGCCCATGCCCAGCACCTGCTCCAGATAGGGCGTCACGTAGCCGTAGAACACATAGACCGAGCCCACGCCAAACAAGAAGATGAGCATGCCGGTGATGATGCTTGGCTCGCGTAGAAGCCCCGCTTGCTCGCGGAAGGTGGCGGGCTCATCGGTCTGGCCGGCGCGTGGCATAAACGCCACGAGCGCGGCACAGATCAGAACGGCAAAGGTGAGCGTGCCGTACATGGCAACATGCCAGTCGAGTGTATCGGCCACAAACTTGCCGATCGAGGTCACAAAGACCATCGCCACAGAGAATGCGCCGTACACCACCGAGATGGCGAGCGATGTCTGCTGCGGGGACAGCAGCTCGGGGATATACGTCACGCCCACGGCGAGCAGTGCGCCCGAGACGGAGCCCAAGATGATGCGCGAGGCAAACAGCACTTGGAAGTTGGGCGCCAACGCCATAACAAGATTGCCGAGCACAAAGATAATGCTGTAGCACACGAGCAGCTGGTAGCGGCGGAAGCGTCCCGTGCTGAGTGCAAGCACCGGCGTCGCGATGGCGTAGACCAGCGCGAACACACTGATGAGTTGGCCTGCGGTGGCAAGTGAGATGCCGAGCTCCGTCGCCAGGTCGCTCTCGATGCCGATGACCACGAACTCCGAGCAGCCGAGCGAAAAACCCAGCAGCACGAGCAGCGCCAGGCAGAGGTTGGTGCGCGCGGGGGAAAGCGCGGCAGCGGTCGATGCTGTTGTGGATGAGGTTGCGGTGGTCAAGGCGGTTGCTCCCATGTTGCGTTATATGAGCTAGATTCAGTCTCTGCAACTCTAGCAGAATACGACAAGAAGCAGCCCCTTTGTCACGGTCTGCGCTTGCCTGTATAGTCGCAATACAGGCGAAGATGGTCTCAGGTACATCGCGGGCGACAGGAGATCCCATGGGTATGCACACGACAAAGGTTGCAGTGGGCGAGGGCAAGTTTACGCTCGAGGCCCAGTTGACGGTGACGCCGCGAGGCATGGTGGTGTACGCCTGCTCGCCCGAGTTTGCACATCTGGGCGCCACGGCGCAGGCCATTCCGCGACCCGAGCCCGGCCGTACGGCGACCGTGAGCATCCTGGTCGTCCCGTGCCATCGCGACGAGATCCCGGCACACGACATTGCAGCGGCGCTGGCCACGCGCTTTGGCGTACCGGTAACCGCAAGTACGGGTTTTCATGTTGAGCAGGCGAGCAAGGACGACCTGCAGCGCGTGCTCAACACCACCAAGGAGCTCATCGCCGCGCTCGAAGAAACCGCAGCCCGCATATTGCGTGCCGGCTGGGACGAGGGCGGTGCGGGCGCCGAGGTCGTGGCGGTCGATGCCGCGACCGGCGAGGTGCTCACTCCTGTCGATCGCATCAAAGCCCATACCGGCGAGGGCATTCTGCACCAAGCATTCCTGACGCTTCTGGTCGAGGGCCAGGGCGAAGACACTCGTCTGCTGCTCTGCCGCCGTAGTCCGCTCAAGCGCCTGTGGGGTGGGGTGCTGGCCGATAGCTGCGCCGGCCATCCGCTCCCGGGGGAGGGCGTCGCCGCCGCGACGGCGCGTCGCATCAACGAAGAGCTCGGCATCATGCGCGAGCCGGACGAGCTCAAGCATCTGGGGCACGTGGTGTACCGCGAGGATCACGGCGACGGCCGCTGTGAGTGCGAATGGTGCGAGGTCTACCTGGCCCGTGTTAAGCCGGGCGAGCTGCACATCAACCAAGAGGAAATATCGGAAGTACGCCGCGTGGCCCTCTCCGAGCTCGACGGCTATCTGCAAGGTCATCCCGAGCAGTTGGCCCCCTGGCTCCGCGAGGCCCTCAGCGATCCGTCTATCCGCACGGCCCTCGCCATGTAATCGCTGCCCAAACCGTCCCAACATTCGATGAAAATCTCAAAAATGAGAAAAAACGCCGAATGTTGGGACGGTTTTCCTGTCTGCGTCGGCGGCCCCCCGTGCCATCTGGGGGTATAAGGCAAGCAAGTGTTTATTTGCGAGGCTTAAGGGGCGCCCCGCATGGATGGGTGCGAGGGGAGTTTTGCAATGGTCGTTGACAAGGCAAACAGGAAAAAGATGTCCAGGGTGGCGGCAACCGCGGCACTCGCCGGCGCCCTTGCCATCGGCGCGGGCGGCTGCGCGGCTGCAAAGCCTGCGGGGTCGAGTTCTGGTAGCGCACCGGTGCACAAAGAGCAGGTCAAGAAGACTCCCGCACAGCTGGCGGCCGTGGCATACCGCGAGGTCCTCGAAGACCCGCAGGGCTACTTTGGACGTAATGACGGGCTCGAGGAGCAGTTTGTTGCCGATGCGGAGTACACCTACGCTCTGGTAAACATGTCGACAGACGAGCTGCCACAGCTGCTCGTCTGCGCATCGGGATCGAATGACGCGTGGAATGGTATGGAATCCGTGCAGGTATTTTCCTTTGACGCGAAGAGCGGCTCGCTTGTCACGCCGACGGAGGATCTCGCGGCGGGCGTTGCCGGCGCCGGCGGGTTCCGTGGCAGTCTGTCGTATTCGGCTGCCGGAAACGGGCTGCTATATTCTACGCTTTCGTCTGGAACGGGCATGGGCTCTATTGTGCGTATCACGCTCGACGGTGACCAGCTTTCCCAGACGTTTGCCGCGCCCGTCGACCTGTCGTCCGGTTCGAAGCTTTCTTCTGTCGTGAGTTCTGAGGGCAGGGAGATCACGTGGACAGATGTTGCCGACGACTCGGCTCTGAAGGATCTTGAAAGCGGAAGCTGGAAGAGCACTGTCGAGAAGGGCTCGGGTGCGGCCGATGCCGCACGGGCTGCCGGTTTGGCGACGTTTACGGGCACGGTGCGC